>JBQTHQ010000118.1:0-5167 GCA_052389695.1 Bacteroidota bacterium
TTTAATTTAAGCGCAGTTTCAAAATAATTCAAAGCTTCTGCATGTTTTCCCATGGTTGAATGTGTTATTCCGCGATTTAGAAATGTATCATAAATAGTTGGATCCAGGGAAATGGCTTTTGAATACATTTCCAATGATTTTTCAAAATTCTTTTGCAAAGCATACATGTTGCCCATGTTGCTATATACAAATGCATCCTTTGAAGCTGCACGTACAAGCATATTATAATCTTCAAAAGCTTTATCCATCATGTTATTTTCACGATAATAATTCCCTCGGTTCTTATAAGCTACCTCTACTCCTACCTGGTCCACATGCACCGTATTACCGGTTTGTCTGATTATATAAGGATGTTTATTGATAACATCCGTCCATAGCATTTCTGTATTGGTCCAGATCTTTACACGATCAAAACAAGCAATGATGAAAAAGACAGAAAATGCAGAAACCATTAGCAGTGTTATTTTTTTTGTTTTTTGATCTTCCAGCCATTTATCCACAAACATCGCTATCATAAAAAATGCACCAATGTATGGCAGGTAAGAATAACGATCGGCCATTATTGCGGCACCTACAGAAACAAACTGCAATACCAATGCGATCATCAAAATAAAAAATCCCATTCCAAAAACATAAATGCGGAAATTTTCTTTATTTTGATTTTTATATAATAACCAGGCAGGAATAGCAACGATCAGGAGTGCAACAAATGGAGCGATGTTATAAATGAGCGGGATACCTCCTGATGCATCCGTAGTAGGATAAGGATAAAATGCAGAAAGATTAATGGGTAAAAATAACTTTATCCAATACATCATAAACCCATATCCGGCAAACATTAACCGCTGAATGGTGGTAAAGATCCCGTACTCAGCAATAGCCTGATCTGCTTGTATCTTAGTTGCATTATAACCGATCCACAATGCAAGCAATAAAAAAGGAATTTTTTCGGCAATGGTTTTCAAATTGAATTTACGCTGATAATAAAAATCGATCAGGATCAATACAAGAGGAAGCGGTACGGCCATTGCTTTGCTTAAACATGACAAAAGAAACAGGACAAATACTCCTGCAAGATAGATCCATTTGCCTTTTTCAAGATAACGGATGTAGGTAATACAAGAAAGTAAAAAGAAAAAACAATAGAGCACATCTTTTCTTTCCGAAACCCATGCAACGCTTTCCACGTGCATAGGATGTATCCCAAACCACAAAGCCGCCAATACGCCCACCCAAAACCTCTTTTTAGAAAGTAAATAAAGAAAAACAAAGACCAACAGTGTATTGATCAGGTGAATGAACAGATTGGTACGAATGTATGGCTTGACATTCAGCTTTGAATAATGATAATTGATCGCCAGCGAGATCATCGTGAGTGGATGGTAATTCAACATCACTTGTGTTTCGGGCCTGAAAAGTTTATTGATATTTTCTTTTGAAAGACTTTTTACTAAAGGTTGATCTTTAACATACCCCGGATCATCCCAATTGGTGAATTCCTTTTTTGAACTTAAAGCAGGAGAAAAACAGATGTACACCACAGCAAGAATAAGAAGTATTATACCTAACTGCTTGGAATTCTTATACCATATCGTCTGTTCAGCAGGTTTCTGCTCTTTTTGTTTTTTGTTTTTTGCCATGGATGTACAAAACTAATAAAAAAGGCGATAAATTTTGTAGGATAGGAACGCGGATTTTTATGATCATTATGATTAAACATGATATGTATAATTCTTAAACTTTTTTAATCATTTTTATCTTAAAAATCCTAATGAATCTACGTGCCATCATATACAGAATAAGCCAAATTTTATTAAATTTAAAACATGAATGAGTTCCGGGAAGCATTGCTTATTATGATCACCACACCAATTTATATTATTGTAATAGGTGCCGAAATCCTATTTAGCTATTTTCATCAAAAAAATTATTACTCTGCCAAAGGCATCTTTGCAAATATTTATTTATCCGCTTTAAATTTTGGTTTGGATATTTTAGTGCGCGGTGTTTGTTTATTGGTACTCAATTATTTTTTTCAATTCAAATTCCTGGAAATACAAAATCAATACGCTTATTGGATCGTATTACTGATTGCTCAGGATTTTATGTATTACTGGCTGCACCGCGTGGATCATTATTGTCGCTTATTTTGGGCAGTGCATGTAACCCATCATTCATCCGAAGAATTTAATTTAACAGTAGGGTTTCGCTCATCGGTGTTTCAACCGCTATATCGTTTTGTTTATTTTATTCCGCTTACACTGATAGGATTTAAGGGAATAGATATCATGTTCATTTATGCTGCCACTCAAATTTATGGGATCCTCATTCATACCAAAACAGTGAATAAAATGGGCTTTTTAGAATGGTTCATGTCAACCCCCTCACATCACCGGGTACATCATGCAAGCAATGTAAAATACCTGGACAAAAATATGGGGATGGTATTCATTATCTGGGACCGGTTATTCGGGACATTTGTAGAAGAAGATGAAAATGAAAAAGTGGTGTATGGTTTAACAGAAAATATTAAAACGCATCATCCCGTAAAAATGGTTTTTCACGAATGGATAAATATTGCTAAAGATCTGCGAAAGCCTTCTTCTTTAAAAGCAAAATTCATGTACATATTTGGCGCTCCCGGATGGAGCCACGATGGCAGTAAGAAAACTGCGAAGCAGTTGAGGGAGCAATTAAATAATAAATAAGTTCCTACGTATCCGGCTTCTGCATTGGGTCAAGCACTTTTATGCCTGTACGAGCATCTTTCAATGGTTTTTTAGGACTGGATTTTTTGAATTTCAAATTCAAAGTCTTTTTTTCATAATCGATCACGGCTTTATATTGCGTAAGAATATCACTACCCAGCACTCCTTCTACCGGTGAAAATCCCACCTGTCGATAGGATTCATTGACATGGGAAAGATCCAATAATACTGTTTTATAATTACTGATCTCCAGTTCACCGATCCTTATTTTTTCCAGGTTGGTAACATGACTTTTCATACTGTTTGTTCCGAGACCTGTAGTCAATTTTTCATGTTTTCCAAAATTATTGTGCTTAACATACCTTATGATACGCTGGGTATCAAATACCGTTTTAGATGCGCCTGTATCTATAATAACATCAGCAAGCATATCATTGATATGCATTTTGAGGAGGAGATGAAAACCTTCACCGTCAATCTCCATAATTTCAAAAGGAATGGTTGTTATCATCTTTTCAAAAAAAAGGCTTCGTATAAATTTACGAAGCCTTTGTAGTATGAGTTCTATTGATTATTTAGCAACGGAAGAATTCATGTTATCCAATACATTCATTACTTCTTTCACAGCTTTTGCCGATTCAGCCAATAATTTCTTTTCCTCATCATTCAGTTTCAATTCAATGATCTGCTCGATGCCTTTTTTACCTAATTTAACAGGTACTCCTAGATAGATATCTTTTAAACCGTACTCACCTTGCAGCCATGCACATACAGGGAAAACACGTTTTTGATCACGTACAATGGCTTCTACCATTTGTGCCGCTGAGGCTCCCGGTGCATACCATGCAGAAGTTCCTAACAAATTAACGATCTCACCACCACCTTTTTTGGTGCGTTCAATGATCGCATCTAACTTTTCTTTTGAAATAAGTTCGGTTACAGGAATACCTGCAACAGTGGTATAACGTGGCAATGGAACCATGGTATCACCATGCCCGCCCATTAACACTGCCTGAATATCTTTAGGAGAACAATTTAATTCTTCAGCTAAAAATGCACGGTAACGGGCAGTGTCCAAAATACCGGCCATACCAAACACTCGTGTAGGACTTATTTTTGCAGTTAAATATGCGCAATACGTCATTACGTCCAAAGGATTGGATACAATAATAATAATTGCATTTGGGGAATGTTTTAAAATATTTTCAGTAACACCTTTTACGATGCCTGCATTTGTTGAAATAAGGTCATCGCGGCTCATACCGGGTTTACGAGGTAAACCGGAAGTAATAACCACCACATCTGAATTAGCAGTTTTTGAATAATCATTTGTAGAACCCTTTATACGAGTATCATACAAGTTTACCGGCGCTGTTTGCCATATATCAAGGGCCTTGCCTTCAGCAAAATTTTCTTTAATGTCCAGCAAAACCACTTCGTTTGCTAATTCTCTGTGGGCAATAACATCAGCACATGTTGCGCCTACGTTTCCTGCTCCTACTACTGTTACTTTCATTTTATTCTATGTTTGGGTTTATAAACAATTTCGAGGTGCTAAAATATAAAAGAAAAGCATATCTAGATAGTATTTTTTAAGGATTTTACCTCTCCCAGTCCCCTCTCTTTTCAAGGAGAAGGGAGGTTTAAATCACCTCCGCCACGGTAAATGTACTGCCACCAACAAATACCAGGTCATTTTTTTTGGCTTTGCTTTTAGCTGCAGTAAGAGCATGAACAACAGAACCAAATACTTCGCCCTTTAAACCTGCCGCATTTGCCTGATGAGCCAGCTCATCCGAATTTAAAGCCCGTGGAATTTGTGCTTTACAGAAATAATAAACAGCATCCTTCGGAAGGAGCTGAAGTATTTTGGAAATGTCCTTATCATTTACCATTCCCAATACAAAATGCAATTGATCATGCGGGGTTTGTTTTATTTGATCCATTACTTCTTTTATACCTGCTTCATTATGGCCGGTATCTGCGATCACTAAAGGCTCTTTTGATAATATCTGCCAACGTCCTAATAAGCCTGTTTCTGTAATTACATTTTTTATTCCTTTGCGGATACTATCTTCAGATAAATTAAATCCTTTATCATTCAATAATTCCGTTGCACATAATACAGTGGTTATATTTTTTTGCTGATAGAAGCCTAATAGTTCGCATTGGAGGTTAAAAACATCCCCCTTAGCCCCTTCTGAAAAAGAAGGGGGACAAATACGAATATCCATCGTCAAAAAAAGTTTACCTACATTTTCATGACGAATATTCACTGCTTTGTATTTTTCATCCACAAATACTATTGGAGCATTTTGTTTTTTTGCCTGTTCAATAAAAACAGATCTTACTTCGGGTTGCGATGCACCCATTATAACGGGAATTTCACGTTTTATAATTCCGGCTTTTTAGTTTGCTATTGTGTCAAGTGTATTTACAAGCACGGGAGGGTGATCAAA
>JBQTHQ010000119.1:0-3954 GCA_052389695.1 Bacteroidota bacterium
ATATCAGGAAATTACAAATGTAACGGGATCCGAAAAGCCTTCCTGCACTGTACCTCTTATTATTGCTACCCGAAACCAGAAACGTTTGGCCTGTTCAAGAGGAGGACTTGCAATTAAAAAAGTGGCAATCGTGCTATCCCCTGCATCCATCCAGGTATCGTCTTCAAAAGGATCAGGTGAATATTGCCATTTATAAGCCACACCCGGCCCTTCGGATTTTCTGCGAAGTTTTACACTGAATGGCTCAGAACCTTTAGAGGCAGATAATATTGGAATATTGACACTTCCCTGGCTTTTAACTTCCATACCTGCGCTTAAAATCACCACATCGGCAGTTTCAGGAACAAGGTTAGCAATGTTCTCCACGTAATTCCCTTCGGCCGTTAGTAAGCGGTCAAGAGTTTGTTCCCTGGCATACATATCTTCTGTATCCTTAGGGCCGCCAACCTGCGCCTTTTTATAAGCAATTTCCAATGCTTTATTGGCCATCACAATGTCCTTTAGAGGAGGACTTGGGAATGCAAAATGCGGGTTATTTGTCATTTGCAGAACAATGATCCCCGCGAACTCAATCTTGTCCGGCACTGAGCGTGTACTCAGCTTTAAAGCTACCTTTTTCATGGCTTTTTGATTTTTTTGGTTAATACTAAAAAAGTAGCGATGTATTCATTTTATAAGTTGAGTTACTATTGTTATTAATTGATCTCTTTCCGTTACTAGTAGATGTCTGTTCGTTATGACTCTGTCTCTTTTCATTACGGGAAAATGTCTGTTAGTTACGACTCTGTCTCTTTCCGTTAGGAGAAGGTGTCTGTTCATTACGGCTCTGTTTCTTTTCATTATAAGAAGATGTCTTTACGTTATAACTCTGTCTCTTTCCGTTAGGAGAAGGTGTCTGTTCGTTACGACTCTGTCTCTTTCCGTTACGAGAAGATGTCTGTTCGTTACGACTCTGTTTCTTCTCATTATAACTCTGTTCCTTCACGTTATGACTCTGTTCCTTTTCGTTATCAGAAGGTTCCTTTTCATTATGATTTGATGTCTTCTTGTAATGATAAGGTTTCAAGTCTTAACGATCCTCTGTCTTTCTTGTATAATAGCGGTTTGTAGCGGTTAGATATTGCATAAAATAAATTTTATTTTTATACAATAAAATACAACTGTTTACGTATTGCGTGTACGCAATCACCCTAAAATAGGGGGTTTTATAAGAAGTGTTTTAACTTATCTTAACAGTGGGAATGTAAAAAAGTCCCCAGGATTTAAATCTTGAAGCAATGTTTATTGTATCTCCCGGGACAAATCAGTTAACCCATCTCCTTCAAAAGTTCCAATATAAAATAATTAGTTTCTCTTATCTTTTTCAGTTCTGTTGTTATATTATATTCCTGGTGTTGTAATACCATTATCAGGGCTTTTCTTAAATCCGCCACAAATTCATCAGGCAGGGGAGTTTCAATTTGTATTATTAATTTGTCTTTATGTGTTGCTATCATTTTACTTAAAAATTAGTTCAAAGCAAAATTAATATAATTTTTAATTATAGCACATGTGCTATTAATTTTTTTTTAACTTTTTTGATCTTTCAGCTATGAAAAAGCAATTAAAGGGTAAAAAGAAGCGTAAACTTATATATAATGAAGAAGGCATAAAAGCCTTTGCCATACATTTAAAAGAGCTTAGAAAAAAATATGGATATACACAAGATCAACTGGCATTTGAGGCGGAAATTTCCTTAAGCCAAATAGCAAGAATAGAAACAGCAAGAATTAATCCGACACTGAGCACTTTAATAGCTATTGCAAAAGCTTTGGATATTAAACTCTCGGAATTAACAAGTTTTGAATAAAGGAAAATTTATCTGATCAAACTAATATTTCCTTTTTTAATTATTTGTTCACCCGTGGTGAGCATGCCGTTAAAGTAATATGCAAATACTCCTGTATTCATTGGCTTGCCGTTGTACGTCCCATCCCAACAATTTGCCGGGTCAAAAGTTTCAAAAACCTTTTCGCCCCAGCGGTCATAAATACTGAACTCCATAGTTTCAATACATTTTCCATAAACACATTCCAGGTCATTCTCTCCGCTGTTATCAGGCGAGAAAGCATTTGGAATAAATATCTCACATTCCCGATCAACAACAACAGTAATACAATCACTTGCTGTACATCCGTTTGTATCCTGAACAGTTAGACAATAATCAGTAGTGGATAATGGACTTGCCTTTGGGCTTTTACAAGTGCCGCAATTTAATCCTGTTGCAGGAACCCATTTGTACGTACCATTACCCGTAGTATTAAGTGTTATACTATCACCATAAGAAATAGTAAGATCTGCTCCTATATTGATTATAGGATTAGGATTTACCGTAATACTTACAGCATCTGTTTGAGTACAACCATTAGCGGATGCTGTTAATGTATAAGTTGTTGTTGTAATTGGTGTTGCTGTTGGTTGCGCTGTTGCAGTATTGTTTAAACCTGCAGCGGGCTGCCAGCTATAGGCAACACCATTTAAAGCAGGTGTGCCCAATGTTACACTATTTCCTTCACACAGCATAGTATCATTTCCTGCATTTGCATCTACAACTGTTACGGTAATTGTATCTTGTTTTTCACAGCCTCCGTTTAATGTTGCCGTTAAATAATAAGTAGTGGTTACAGTTGGTGTGGCTATGGGTTGTGAAATTGTATCACTACTTAAACCTATTGCAGGCTGCCAGCTATACGTTAAACCGGGGCTTGCCGCCCTGCCAATTACAATGCTGCTTCCTTTGCAAATGGCTGTATCTTTTCCTGCATCGGCATCTATATGAACTACAGAAACATCATCTATGTAATAATAGGATATTTTAAAAAAAGTTGTACTTTTTATATATACAGTATCGCTTGCAGCGTTACTATTAAAATTTCCAATAGTAATATACTGTTCCCCTCCTTGTGAAACAAACTGTCCTGAAATTTTTATCCAACCATTTGCATTTATAAGCGGATTTAAAAAAGTATTTTCTACCTGTGGTACATAAGGCAAAGGGTCGAAATTATTGCCTGAAACAGCAGTAGCAGAAAAATAAGCGCCAATATTATTCACTGCATAATCCGATGTATTCTCTGCAAGGCTTACATAAAATGCGATACAATATTTTTCATCTTGCTTAAGAACACTATCTAATCTTACCTGAATATATTCTCTAATAGAGTTGGATACCATAGGGTTAATACTAAATGTATAGAAACCTGCATAAGCTTTACCTGTTCGAGGATTTTCTGAACCACCCCAATTAACTGGTACTGAGCAACAATTTATTGCACTACAACTATTATAATAATCGGGGGTTCCTAAAGTAGGCGTATTCCAGGGAGGCGCTAGATATATTTGGCTATAATTATTGGGACAGCTTATCGTATCTTCAAAACTGGGATTGGGAACGAGGTTAGTTTGGGAATATGAGATATGAGATATGAGACATGAGATAATAAATAAAAGATATTTAAATAATTTTTTCACGTATCCAGATTAAATAAAAAACCCACAATACGCATACGCATATTGCAGGTTTAAAGTTATTAATTTATTAACGTATGATACTTAACTTACCTGAGCTTACAGGTGAATTATTTACATTCAGTTTATAAATATATAATCCTTCGGATAAAATATTAATGCTCATTTCATTCACTTCACTGTCGCTATTAAGTGTATGTGTAAGTACTAATTTTCCGGCAAGGTCAAATACTTCCAATGTTCCTACTTGGCCTGCCTCCAAATGTATGAGCACATTCAGCTTGTCATTGGCAGGGTTTGGAAACACTGAAAGCCCTCTAGCCTCTCCATCTGAAACGGAAGAACTTTCTTCCATACTTCTGCTCTTTTTACCGGGTTTTACAATTTCGCAATCGTTCATATATACTGTGCTGTCAACAGTGGAAAGTAACACCCTCGCGTTGTAAA
>JBQTHQ010000120.1:0-7016 GCA_052389695.1 Bacteroidota bacterium
TTTTTCATTGGCGATTTTTTCAAGTGTATTTCCAAGCAAGGAAGTGTGATCAAAACTGATATTTGTAATAATGGACAATTCAGGTGTGATCACATTTGTTGAATCCAGTCGGCCGCCCAACCCCACCTCAATTACAGCAATATCCACTTTTTGATCAGCAAAATAATCGAATGCCAAACCAACGGTCATTTCAAAAAAAGAAGGCGCAATCTTTTCGAAATCGGTTTTGTACCTTTTTATAAAATCAATAATGTATTGTTCTGAAATATATTCACCATTTATTTTTATTCGTTCCCTGAAATCTTTTAAATGTGGAGAAGTATACAAGCCAACTTTCAATCCGGCACTTTGAAGAATTGACGCAAGTAAATGTGAAGTGGATCCTTTGCCATTTGTTCCTGCAACATGTATGGATCTGAATTTATTTTCCGGATTACCAAGTAGTTTACAAATGGCAATGGTATTATCCAAATTAGCTTTATATGCAGCGCTACCAATGCGCTGAAACATGGGTAACTGGCTGTATAAATAATCAAGTGTTTGTTGGTAGTTCATTTAATCCTCCTATGTCAATATCATTAAATTAAAGCCACCGCAGATATTTCGACAGGCTCAATATGACCCGCGCGGAGGCCAGTCTGAGCTTGTCAAAGACTTTGGGCGGCATTATATTGCACACAAAAGTAAGGGAAATTTATTCGAGTGTAAATACGAAGGTGTAGGTACCACGTTGTTCTTTTACCCCTTCCGGACTAGCATTGAATTTTGCTTCATAAGCTGCCTGGCGGGCCTTTGCATATAAATTGGAACTGGTAGTGGTAGAACCTCTTTGTCCGGGTGTTGCCCTGGTCACTTTTCCATTTTCATCCACAATAATCTCCACCACTACAATTCCTTCTTCCTGTGAATCGGTCATACGTGCAGGTTTTTTAATTAACATGCGACCTTTTAAGTCATATCCCCCTTTACCATTATAACCGGGAGTGCCATCACCTTTTCCGGTACCGTCCCCATCTCCTACCCCATTTTTACTTCCTGTTCCTGACCCTCCTGTATTATCATCGCCTTCTCCTTTTCCGGTATGTTTCTTTTTATTTTTTAAAGCGGCTAATGCATTCAGTAATTCGGTGCTTGGTTTTGGCTCTTCAACAACCAGTGTTTCAGTTTGTTTTTCGTTTTTACTCTTCGGATTGCTTTTTACACTCACATCTGTTTCCGTATCATCGGTAATAATATTTGGATCCGTACTTGTTTCCTGCACGGGGCTTGGGTTTACATCCTGACTGGTGGCAATATCAGGATCATTTTGTCCGGAACCACCGGCCTCGGTATTTCCTGCGCCTTCCATTCCTAGTCCGATCTCAATTTCAGGAACAGGTTTAATCTCAAATGGTGGAATTGGCGTGATGAACACAATGAAAATAAACAACAAAAACAATAAGGCATGAAAGCCCAATGTTAAAGCCAATGCAAAATATTTGTTTTTATTTTCGGCTGAAGCGTTCATTTTACTTATCAGTAGCTTTGGTGGACAATACCATTTTCACTCCTAAGTTATAACCGATCTGCATAACATCTGCCAGATCTTGTACGGTCAAAGATTTGTCTAATTTTAATATTACTGTTGGAGATTGAGTGCGTGCAAGTTCAATTTTAATTGCATTTTCAAGATCGGCAAAAGGTATTTTAGTTTTATTAACTGCATATTCATGGTCAGCATTTACTTCAATAGTAACTTGCTGTTTACTCATTGCAACCGCTGCTTTTGAACTGGGCAAGGTCAATTTGATCACACTTGGATTTACAAGTGTTGATATGATTAAAAAGAACAGCAAAAGAAAGAACATGATATCATTTAATGATTCTGTACTTACTTCTGCTCCTTCTCTGTGTCTGCGTTTTAGTTTCATTTATCTACTAATTACGAATTAATACGAATATACTAATCTGTGTTTGTTAACTACTAAATACCAATATATACTAATTTACCAATCTATGTTTGCTAAAAATCCTTAATCCTTAATCCTTAATTTTTAATTACTTAGTCGGAGTATGCAACAGGTCAATAAATTCCACGGATGAGGTTTCCATTTTATTGATCGTTTTATCCAGCATCGTATTTAAAATATAATAACCGATAAATGCGACCAAACCGATTGCTAATCCGGATGCACTGGTGATCATCTTTTGATACAAGCCTCCGGAAATAACACCAATGCTGATATTATCAGTTAAGGATATATCATAGAAAATTTTAATAACACCTATGATAGTTCCGATGAATCCCAATATAGGTGCGATGCGCCCGATCAAACTCAATACACTCAGATTTTTTTCAAGACGGTTGATCTCCAGCTTTCCAACACTTTCCATAGACTCTTCAATTTCTTTAATAGGTTTCCCGATCCGTGAAACACCTTTTTCTATCATTCGTGCAGCCGGGGCAGAAGTACTTCTACACAATGCCTTTGCAGCATCCATATTTCCATTGTGAATGTAATCCTTGATGTGGTTCATAAAATTAGTATCTAGTTTTGATGCTTTATTGATGGCCATAAACCGCTCAAAAAAGAAATAGAGTGTAAGGATGGAAAGTATTCCCATCGGTATCATTATAACACCGCCTTTCACGATCAGGTCAAGCAACGAAAGAGTATCCTGGGCAGGTACAGGCAAAGGCATTTGTGCTGCCTGCATAGCCGCATTTTGTGTTGTATCTGCTACTTGGTTAGTAGCTGCAACAGTCGAACTTACAATTTGCAATAAGATTGAATTGAGCATGTTTTTGTTTTTTAGTTTTATCCACCGAAGCTTTAGCGCAGGCGGGTTAGTTATATGAAAAAGCAACCACGATCCTAAATCGTGATTGCTAAATTACTTTATGTCGAGGCTGTTTTTTTTCTGCTTCGACTAACTTATAAACACTGCATTGTTTATTTAATGTATTGAGTATAACGAATGGATAAAATTTTTATTGTTCAAAAATACAATCGCCCCGTTCCGAATGTTCGAAGCGGGGCGACCTGTTTATTGAAATTTTAATTAATTATGAACCAGCCTTAGGAAGTATTGTTTCCCTCCTGCTTTTAATCTCACTATATAAATTCCATTGGATAATTCCAATTCAGAAGTATTCAGCTGTAAATTATAATTTCCGACAGCTTGACTTTCGTTGATATAAAGAATACTTTCTTTTCCTAATACATCTACCAACGTTATTATCACTTGCTGGTTTTCTGTCAGTTCATATTCTACTGTAAGATTATCTTTGAACGGGTTTGGATAAGCGCTTACTTTGATTAACGGTTCTGATTCAAATCCTGTTGATCCTGATGCTGAAGGGCCAGGGCCTGCCGCTGATACTACCTTTTGTCCGTTGGAGGTTGTTACCGCTGATACCAATCCTGCCCCGTTCACTGATCTTACAGATGTATAATATAGTTGGCCTACGGTTAGTGTTAAACCTGTTCTGGTCACTGCTGTTGCTGTACCATTATCTGTCCAGTTTGCTACATCTGTTGCTCCTGCTGTTTTTCCGATCGCATACTGATATTTTGTTATACCCGAGTTCGCATCTGTTGCGGCCGGCCAGTTGGCTGATAATTTTGTTGAATTTGTTGTTGTACTGATATCTGTTGTTGTGGTTCCATCTCTTACTACAGTTACTTTCGCTGCTGCTGTCCAATCCACATTAATACTTTTCGAAGCAACGGAAGATAAACTACCCGAATTATTCAATACAATGGATTTAATAATACCACTTGGTGATGTAGTACTCACATTTTGATATCTGATATCATTGGTTGCTGCTGCTCCTACACTTACTGTAGCAGTAGCTGCTCTTGAACGATATACATAAACATCATCTACTGAATAAACACATCCGCCGCTTCTAAAGGAAATATAACTACCCGTTTGCAATGGCGCTGCATCGGTCCAGCTGGTTACTTTAACATTATTAACATACACATCTATTACTCCTGTTGTTCTGTCATAGATCACTTTGTAATCATAATAAACAGCCGCGGAGATAGTAACCGGTGCTGTTTTCACAGGTGAGCCCAATACATCGTTTACTGATTTATAGATCTCCACTGTACTTTGGTCTGCCCTGAACCATACCATATAAGAGTTTCCTCTGTTGGCTGTTGTTCCGCTGCTGCACATAAAATGAAGCCCCGCTCTTTTATTAGTCCCTGTTCCTTCTATTTTACCTGTCCAGTGATACATATAAGTACTGGATAAATTTTGAGTTAAACCCGATGAAATTATTGTGTTAGCTAATGTGGCATCCGATTGTTTAAGTACTCCCGCTGAAGTAGCCCAGGTTCCTGCTGTTTTGGTCCAGTCGGCATGAATAGCGTTATTGAAATTATCCCGGATAAATCCATTGTTTTTATTTCCTCTCCAGTCTGTGCCATTATTATCGATCACATGATAAAAACTTTTTTTGATACCACTTCCACCTGCACCATCAGCATCAGTAAAATTAGCTGTAAAATTTTGGCTTACCCAGTTTGCTGCTGTGATAGTTGTTGTTGGAATTATAGTTGGAGTGCAGGAAGTTGCTTTAGCTCCAATTCCAACTGCGTGCCATGCATTGGCAGTTTGTTGATATTCTTGCGAGCAGCTTCCATACAGATCTTTTGCAGCCTGAAGAGAATAAAATCTTGCATCAGAATAAACAGAATTAGGAGTAAGGTATACGGTAAGCGTTCGATAAGCAATTTTTTCAGCTTTCTCTCTTCCAATTCCTGATACACTATAAGCCGCACCAATGTCATTTGTTCCTGATCCGCCAACAGCTAATAAATAAAACCAATAATTTTGAACTCCACTGTTCACATGCACGCCACCCCAATCACTTGCTGCATAATGCCAATAGCTTCCTTTATAGGTATCCGGATCACTTGCTGCGTTGGGATTGCTTAAGCTTCTTAAGATAAATCCCAGATCTTCGGCAAATGTATAATTAGCACGTTCGGGCCTGGCATAAAATACTACAGCAGTTCCAAAAATATCACTGAAGGATTCATTCAAAGCGCCGGATTCATTCTGATAAACCAATTGCGCTGTTCTAGAAGTAAGTCCGTGTGTCATTTCGTGCGCACCGATATCAAGTGTTGTCCAGGGGCGTCCATTATTTCCATCACCATAGGCCATATAAGTCCCGCTCCAAAAAGCATTGGCCCAGTTATAATCGTAATGCACATAATTGATCAGTTTAAAACCTAAATTATCAATACTGTTTCTTCCATGTTTATTCAGATAATAATCATAGGTCATTTCAGAAGCCCAGTGTGCATCCGTTGCAGCCTCATCCTTTGCAGCATTAATATTGTTCCAGGTATTGTTGGCATCATAAAAATCGCTAGGGCTTGGATTCGTACCGGTCCATGCATTGTATGTATCAATACCTTTCCCTCTGCCTGTTTCACGTAATCTGAATGAGGTTGCGCTTACCTGATCTGTAATAATTGTTTTTGTTCCGCTGTATTTTGTATAAGCTGTTCCTGTAGCATTTCCATGATGAATGAGTGAAACATGCCCGATGATCTCACCGGTCTTTGCATCCACATATACATTTGATCTGCTCAAAGGCTGTTCAGCAAAAATGTCAAATTTATAAGCCAGCCTGAAATCCCCGCCTTTTGCAAAATTTCCATTAACAGGATAAATTACCAGTTTTCCTGTAGGATCATAATTAAAATCGGGATCATTATGAGCTTCTCTCAGATGATCAACTTCTTCCTGATTTTCCCATTTATATTTTTGTGCTCCCACTTTTTTCAAGGCTATTTTTAAAGCCGAGGCCTCAGTTATTTCTGCCGTAATATCCATTTCTGCAAGATCGGCCACAGCTCCGTTAATGCTGTTTAAAACTCCTTCTCTCATATGTGATATATACACGGCTCCTTCAATTGCGATGTTTTTATATGCCTGCTGATATCTGGTATGAGAATACCCTTCCGCATCCATTTCCTGAGCAATCTTTATAAGATCATCATTTGTTTTAAGCCCCAGAACTTCTTTAATAACTGTTCTTGGATCACCTATAAACCCTCTGTTAGCGGTAGGACTAAATTCAATATAGCACGGCTTAGCGGATTGTTCGGTATAAAGAATAGCTTCTGTTCCCTGTATCCTGCTTTCTGCCTGTTGCCCTGTATACATTTGGGCAAAGGAATTTAAAGAAAGTGAAAGAAGTGATGCGAAAAAAATAGTTTCCTTTTTCATCTTGTTAATTTTTAGATTGATTTTTAAAAAATAGCCTCGTAGAAATTACGAGGCTATTTTATTTTAATTATTATGAATTACCCTGATGAATGATTCTGATCCAGTTGTTTTAATTTTGATCAGGTAAAAACCATTCGTAAGATTTAAGTCATTTGCATTGAACTGAATATTATAACTTCCTGCACTTTGGTTTTCATTGCTGTAAAGGATACTTTCTTTTCCTAATACATCTACCATTGTAATTAATACCGCCTGATCTGTTGTTAATTCATAGGCAACTGTCATGTTATCTTTGAACGGGTTTGGATAAGCGCTTACTTTGATTAACGGTTCTGATTCAAGTCCGGTTGCGCCTGATGCTGAAGGGCCAGGGCCTGCCGCTGATACCGCTTTTTGTCCGTTAGAGGTTGTTACCGCTGATACCAATCCTGCTCCGTTCACTGATCTTACAGATGTATAATATAGTTGGCCTACGGTTAATGTTAAACCTGTTCTGGTCACTGATGTTGCTGTACCATTATCTGTCCAGTTCACTACATCGGTTGCTCCTGCTGTTTTTCCGATCGCATACTGATACTTTGTTATGCCCGAGTTCGCATCTGTTGCGGCCGGCCAGTTGGCTGATAATTTTGTTGAATTTGTTGTTGTACTGATATCTGTTGTTGTGGTTCCATCTCTTACTACAGTTACTTTCGCTGCTGCTGTAAAATCTACATGAACTCCTTTTGATGCTACCGTTGAGATATTTCCTGCATTGTCAACTGCTATGGATTTAATTA
>JBQTHQ010000121.1:0-3206 GCA_052389695.1 Bacteroidota bacterium
GTTATTAATGCGATCAAAAATAAACGAACTAAAGGAAGATTTTGAGGATTTGAAAATAAAAGCAAATACAGATCTTAGTCAAGCACAAAATATTAACTCACTTAAAGATTCGTATCGAAATGCCCGGAGAACGTATAAATCAGCAGAGCTTTTTATAGGTTATTATTTTCCTAAAGTCGAAAAATTACTGAATGGCCCTTTGGTCATTACACCGAAATTTGATGTGCGGGAACATATGGTGTATCCGGAAGGATTTCAGGTAATGGAGGAGATTATTTTTTCAGATAAAAAAATTCACAAAGAAAAATTATTAAAAAACATCCTTAAAATCCAAGGTGTTGTGCACACGCTTTTAAATTCAGCGGGATCAGCAGAGGTTTCTGAAAGCCAGATCTTTGAAATGCTGAAGCTGGAGCTTATACGGATAGTGAGTCTCCACATCAACGGTTTTGATGCAACTTTTAATAAGGAGAATATTCAGGAAACAATATATTGCCTTGAAGGTATTAAACAGGTTATGATTTTATTTAACCTAACAATAAAAGAAAAAACAATAGAAGAGCAATATTATACTACTTTGAGAAATATTGATCAAACAATTAAACACCTTGTCTCCCATAAAAAGTTTGATACATTTGACCGCATTCAATTTATTTCAAAATATATAAATCCTTTAAGTTCAAACATCACTGATTTTCAGAATGGGTTAAAAGTGGAATACCAATCTTTTAATTTCGCTTATAGATTTAGAAGCCCCACTATTTTTGCAAAAGATGCTATTAACTCCCAGTACTTTACCCAAAAGGTATATGATACCGTGAATAATAAAATGCAGGCGGAACTTGGAAAAATTTTATTTTTTGACCCCGTTCTTTCAGGCAATGGAAAAAGAGCCTGCGCTTCCTGCCATAATCCTGATATGGCATTTACCGATGGTAAACCAAAAAGTGCTGCTTTTAATTCTGAAGGACATGTAAAGCGCAACGCCCCCACTGTTATAAATGCCGTTTTACAAAAAGCGCTGTTTTATGATGGCAGAGTGATGTTTTTGGAAGATCAGATATCAGAAGTATTG
Organism: Bacteroidota bacterium; assembly: GCA_052389695.1. Taxonomy (GTDB): domain Bacteria; phylum Bacteroidota; class Bacteroidia; order 2-12-FULL-35-15; family 2-12-FULL-35-15; genus 2-12-FULL-35-15. The sequence goes on from JBQTHQ010000121.1 coordinate 1,076, forward strand.
ATGAATAAAGATGAGTTGCATGGTAATTTTAGTGATGCAACAAATACATTGGAAAAAAGTGTTGAATATAGAAAGTTGTTTAAGAAAGCTTTCAAGGGTAGCAGAGATACCATCATCAACGAACATGGTATAAAAAAAGCGATTGCTGAATATGAAAAAACACTGGTAGCTTTAAACAGCAGGTTTGATAAATACATGCGGGGAGATTCCAGGCAGATCAGTAAAGAAGAAATTAAAGGCTATAATCTTTTTGCAGGAAAAGCATTGTGTGGTACCTGCCATTTTCTTCCTTTGTTTAATGGTGTATTGCCACCGTCTTTTGTTCACCAGGAATTTGAAATTCTTGGTGTTCCGGAAAACCTGGACAATAAAAAATTGGATGACGATATCGGAAGAGCAGGTATCACAGGGGTTCCTTTAACCAGTTATTCATTTAAAACTCCGACCCTTAGAAATGTGGAACTTACAGCGCCTTACATGCATAATGGAGTTTACAACACCTTGGATGAAGTAGTAAATTTTTATAATAAGGGAGGAGGAAAAGGGTTGGGGTTCAGTATTCCTCACCAGACGTTGCCTTCCGATTCATTAGGTTTAACAATGAATGAGATGAAAAGCATAGTTGCATTTTTAAAAACGTTGACAGACACTGTTGGTACAACTTCGAAGCCACTCCGTCTTCCTTATTTTGAAAATGAACCAGAGCTAAATAAAAGAAAAGTAGGAGGAGATTATTAGATTTTTGAAGTAGCATATTATTACCCCAATTAACTATTTAATCATTGCTTTTTCCTTTATAATTTCTGCAAACGATTTTTTTTCAATTTTGCTTTCTAACCAGGACATCAGGTCAAAAAATTCAAAAGCTCTTTTCTCGAAAGGATCATCCAGTAAGGAGGATATTTCTTTTTTCAAGTTTTTAAATGCATTGGTTATTTCCTTGTTATCTGTTAAAGATGGGTAATTTTTGATAAACCGGAGGATAATTTTTTCAGATTTGTAAAGCGTATTTCTTTTAATTAAAAACCGGTAAGTAGATAATGCACTATAAGGTAACAGAAGGCTGTTTTTTAATTCGAAATGAATAATTAAATTGTATATCCTCGCAAGAGCCTGTATATCCTGCCGGGTATTGATCTCCTTTAGTTCAAATAACTTATTGATCCACAGTAAAGCTTTGGAATAATCTTCCACTCCAAAATAAGCATTTGAAATATTCATATAAAAGTTGAATATATGCTGTTTAATAATTTTATCTTTGAATTGTACAAGTCCTTCCTCTATTTCACTAACCAATGCAATTCCCTGCTCAAATTTTCCTAATGTTAAAAGCATAGCCAGCTCCATATTAAAGGAATTACTAAAAATTCTGGCTTGCGTAATGGTGGATCTGGCGGGAATTCTTCGAAGCTCTTTTAAATAGATATTTATTTCGTTGAACTTTTTTAATCCCAACTGGCTGGTCATTAAATTATTGATCAATGTAACATAGGTATTGGGGGCATCTTCAATACGATTAGGATAGCCTTCCATAAGGGCAACCTGCTTTTTACGCTGACGATAAGCCGATGCAATATCACCAATCAGGTCAGCATAAAATGCATGAATATTATAGTACCGGAGTTTCGCCTCATAGCTTAAGGCTTTATTTTCATTGCTGAGTAACGGAAGCGCCATGATTTCTTTTAGCTGCTTCTGGGTATCCAGGTTTCTGACTTTTCCCTGGCTGGAGGTAACCAGGTAAATCTGGTCATTGATTTTTTTATAATCCCTGATGTTATCCAGTATTTGCCATATTTTTTCCTCTTCATGGGCAATATGATTCAAAGCTCCTATGTTTGCTTCGTTCGCTAATCTTCTTTCCAAACCTATTACTTCCAATACTTTTAAATGGTTTTCAGATTCCTGTGCTATTTTTTTTGCTTTAATGATTAGTTTATTGCATTGTTTGTATAAGGATTTATTTAGCAAAAATGTGATTGCTGCCATTAATTCATTTAAGGTAGTATTGCTTGAACTATCTGCATGGTAGGCATTCATGCTCTTTAATATCAGGTTGTGTAGATAGTTTTTTACCCTGGGAAGTTGTTTTAAAAGACCTTCTTTTAATCCTTCTTTAATTGCACGCTCA
>JBQTHQ010000122.1:0-33699 GCA_052389695.1 Bacteroidota bacterium
TGGCATTGGCTCCGGAATATTTTACCTGCACATAACTTTTTTAACCATCAGCAATGGCCCAGCTAACACTTATAGAACAATTCCAGGCGCTATTTTTAAACTTGCATGCAAAGCAATGGGTGTAAAAGTTTCCAGAAAAAAATTCAGCAATGAAGCAGAGGCCCAATTGTATTTAGATATAAAAGTGAAAGAAGGAATTCCTGTTGGTTGCCAGGTTGGAGTATTTAATTTACCTTACTTTCCACCGGAATATCGTTTTCATTTTAATGCACACAATCTGATTGTTTACGGAAAGGAGAACGGACGCTATTTAGTAAGTGACCCTGTAATGGAAGCTGTTACTACTTTATCTGAAGAGGATATGTTAAAAGTACGATTTGCAAAAGGACCGCTTGCGCCAAAGGGACATATTTATTTTCCTGAAAAAGTGGGAACTGTTACAAATGAAATGATCAAAAAAGGAATTGTAAAAGGAATTAAAAGAAGTGCCAGAGAAATGCTTCATATCCCGGGAAGCATCGGGGGCGTTGACGGAATTAAATATACCTCAAAACAAATACGCAAATGGCGCAATAAATTAGGGCCTCGTAAAGCAGGACTTTATTTAGGCCAAATTGTTAGGATGCAGGAAGAGATCGGAACCGGTGGTGGTGGTTTCCGTTTTTTATATGCCGCGTTTTTAGAAGAAGCCAGCCGTTATTTAAATGAACCTAAACTATTAGAAGTCTCAGAAGAGATCACTAAAGCCGGCGACCTATGGAGAGCAAGCGCTGTGCAAATGGGAAGAATTTATAAAGGACGGATCAACAATGAACAAAAAGATTTTGATGTATGTGCCGACTTATTGTTGGAGATTTATGAAATTGAAAAGAATGCTTTCCGGAAATTGGAGAAGATGAAGTTGGGATAACCATGTAATAAACTTGATAATATTCGATATATATATGCAAATAATTGTTTTACCAATAAAAGAACATAATGGCAACATTAGTAGAGCGAAATAAAAACAACATACTGAAAAATTAAGTGATTTTGATTCTAGGTTATCGCATTGATGCAAATGATGCGAAATTTCATAAAGAACTCATTATAAGTGGTTACTAAAACAAGATTTATGATACTATTCTAACGTTAAAAAGGGCTGGCAGAACAAAACAATAAAAACGACTACAAAAGATTCTACTGGACAAAGTCATAATAGAACGGAAGTTTTGTGGATGAATAAATATTTAAAAATCGCTAGAACAAAGCAAAGTCCCTTTAAAATTAACAGATAAAGAGAAACAACAAGGAAAGGTTAATCCTGAAAGGAAAAAAGTATTAAGAAAAAACGAAGTAAAGATGAGTAAAGATTTCACTCCACAATCAAATGATATAATATTTTACTCATCGCCAGATGGTGATGTAAGAGTAGAAGTGTTTTTTCAAGAAGAAACATTTTGGTTAAGTCAAAAGAAAATGGCAGAACTGTTTGGTGTTGAAAGCAACACGATTACTTACCATTTAAAAGAAATATACCAAAGTGGTGAATTAGAGCAAGTTTCAACTACTCGAAAAATTCGAGTAGTTCAAAAAGAAGGTAGTCGAGATGTTTCCCGAGATGTTGACTTTTATAACCTTGACGCTATTATAGCTGTTGGATACCGTGTAAATAGTTTTCAGGCAACACAATTCCGAATTTGGGCAACTAAAACGCTGAGAGAATTTATAATCAAAGGATTTGTATTAGACGATGAACGATTGAAGCAAGGGAAACGGTTTGGCAAAGACTATTTTGACGAATTATTGGAACGTATCCGAGAAATCCGTGCCAGCGAAAGACGTTTTTATTTAAAAATAACTGACATCTACGAACAATGCAGTATTGACTACAAGAAAGAAACGGATATAACACAAACATTTTTTAAGACCGTTCAAAATAAATTGCATTGGGCAACGACCGGAAAGACTGCTGCACAAATCATTTCAGAACGAGCCAGCTCAACCAAACCCAATATGGGTTTACAGACCTGGAAGAACTCACCGAAAGGAAAAATTTTAAAGACTGATGTTTCAATTGCTAAGAATTACCTGATTGAAAAGGAAATAAAAGAACTTGAACGAGTTGTAACAATGTATTTGGACTATGCGGAAAATCAAGCAGCACGACAAATACCAATGAAAATGACAGAATGGATTTCAAAACTTGATGCTTTTTTACAGTTCAACGAATACCAAATTTTAAAGGACGCTGGAAAAGTAAAACATGAAGTAGCGAAACAATTAGCTGAAAAAGAATATGAAAAATTCAGGATCACTCAAGACAAAAATTTTGAAAGTGATTTTGAAAAAGAAACAAAGAAAATTTCGGATAAGAAAAAGAAAAAATAATATGTAAACGCTCAATGGCAAGCACATTTGCAGCTTTAGAATAAGGAATGAAAGTATTTGGCTGCAAATAAGCAGGAACTGCGTCAAGCAGCTCCGTAGCAGAAATATTATGACGACGAACAAACCATCAACATCCGAAATAATAACCAAAGGTTATCTTCTAACAAACATTCCGACAATTGTAATTATATTAATTATTTGGTTCGGACTATGGAAAATGTTTAATATTAATTACGTGATTAGTGTACTTATAGCGACAACTGCTGGTTGGTACTATTGGACAATCTCGATTAAAAAATGGATTAAGTGGGCTAAATCATCTGGTATTGACAACGAACAAATACTTAAGATAGGACGATTATCTTTATTACTTTGGAATAAATCAACCGTTGACAATGCATTGAAAGATGAAAATAAATAAATATTTTAAACTACTGCTTTGGTCAATTGGCTCTTTTTTGATTATTGTAATTGTAATCTCAGCTTTTAAAGGTCCATGCTTCATTCTTATTAAATATAATTACTACAACGGTTATTCAAAACAAAAATCTAATGACTATGAAGGGGCGATAACTGCCTATTCAAAAGTTTTGGACTACGATAAATCATTTACTACAGCATACATAAGCCGAGGTAGTGCATATCTTGACCTTAAGAAATATGGCGAAGCTATAGCTGACTATTCTGAGGCAATAAAGCAGACTCCGACAAATGCTCAAGCCTATGCTTAGAGAGGTAGAGCTTATTATGAATTGAAAGACTCTATAAATTCTTTAATTGATTACAACAAGGCTATTAGCTTAGACCGAAAATTTGCATATGCGTATTACCAAAGAGGACTTTTAAAGTATTCCGTACTTAAGCAATTTGAAGACGGCTGTTCTGACTTAAAAATATCATTACAATTAGGAATGACAGAAGCAAAAGAATTAATAGACAACGGAGGCTGTAATTAAATAATGCTAACATAGGAAATTTAAATTACGATTGTTTCGCAGGAAAATATTTATTCCTCCAGGTTTTGATCTTTGCATCAATTGGTTTCTTAAAAAAGAAATAACCACCAATCATTAAAATAAGATATGGAATTGCCATTAAATAAAGTATTCCTGTATTTAAGCCATTGGCAATTGAACCTCCGCCATTCAGGTCGCTCTCGGCTGTGGTTTTGCACATGGCACATTGAGCAACACTAATTAAATTGTTTGCTAGGAATAGAAGTAAAAATAATAGGACTTTTTTAATTTTCATTTAATTTTATTCTCCCCCCAAATTTTTCTCGACAAGCTCGAAATGACAATCGCGCGGCAGGCCATTTCGAGTTCATTGAGAAAGTGTGAAAACTTTACAAAATACTAAAACGAATAATACGGTGAAATCATCATATACACAATTACTCCCGTTACTGTAACATATAACCAAACCGGATAACTCCAACGAACTAATTTTTTATGTTTCTCCACCTGCATTTGTAATCCTTTATGAAATGATAATAAGATCAATGGTAAAACTACCGCTGCCAACACAATATGGCTTATCAGTATTGCAAGATACACAGGACGTAATGGATTATCCTTTGGAAATGAAGTTTCCTGCGCAAGCCAATGATAAGTAATATATGACAACAGAAATACAGATGATAAAACAAATGTAAGAATGTTTATTTTTTTATGAGTGGCAATATCTTTTTGTTTTATAAAATACAAAGAAAGCAAAAGTAAAAAGCTGCAAGTACCATTGATCATGGCATTCAGCTTTGGTAGCTTATATACAAAAGCAGGAATAGTTTCCGGAACAGGCAATATTTTTTTGTTCAAGATGATCACAGCCACCAAAACAAATACTGATATACCCATAACCAACCGGAAAACAATTTTATCACTCATGATCTTTATTTTTTTTACTTTCCTTGACCGTGTATTCAGCCATTAATGTTTTTATGGCATCAATAAGATCATTTACCTCTTTAATATTTGTTCCATCATATACCCCACGAATGTGTTTCTCTTTATCAACCAACACTAATAGTTCACTATGTATGAAATCATCCGGTCCGCCATCACCTTCCATTGCATTTACAAGATAGCCTTTACGTGCAATATCATACAATTCTTTTTTATCACCGGTTACAAAATCCCATACCTTAGTATCAGCATGGATCATATCTGCATAGGATTTTAATACAGGAACTGAATCGTGCTCAGGATCAACAGTATGTGATAATATTTTTACCTGATCACTTACATGAGCAAACTTTTTCTGTACCTGCAGTAATCCTGTCGCCATTTTGGGACAGATACTTTGACAAGTGCTGAAAAAATAATCTGCCACATAAATTTTTCCATCATAATGCTTATCAGTAATTGTATCACCATCCTGGTTAATAAATTTAAATGGAGGAATAGAATGATAAATAGTATCTCCATTCTCAGCGAGTTTTTTTTCACCTATGTAGGGCACATAAATAAAATTGGTTTTTCCTGTTGATAAGATCACGTAAAACGCTGCAGGAAAACTAAGCAGGAAAAGTAAAATCAGTAATTTCTTCACCGGATATTTAAATCAAAAATTATAATCTTTATACTCTCTTGTAAGCTCTTCAGGAGCAATGGGTGTATTCACCTGTAAGTCATAATATTCATAAGTCTCATAAAGTCCTTTATCATCAAATACTTTATTGTTTACAGGCAACAGTAATTCTTTATCTATCAATAACAAAGTAAGTTTTGCATAGGCTGTGGGCACTTGTATGATTTGCCCCGCTTTCACATCGTTGTACCAATTTATTTTAGGATTTTTCTCCAATACCATGTATTCGCTTACAAATAATTTCCGGGCAATGTCGGTCAAATTTTCTCCTTTTTTTACAGTATAAGGCACCCAGGTAAAATCAGGAAAAGCGATATGAAGTTTATAACATACACGCCCATTGTATTTTTCTTCACCAAGCACGCTAAAATATTTATCTAATTTATCTCCAGCTTTTTTCATTCCATCTTTTAAAATACTTGCCAGGTAGTGAAATCCCATTTCGTGAATGGTATGATGTTGGTCTTTACGCATCAATAAGCCATATGGGTCAAGGTTCAAATTGATATACGGAAAAGCTCCTGGGTTCACTAACGCTTCACCATTATTAGTTCCCTGTATCCATAATACTTCCGGGCCTTTTAATGACAAATACAATTTACGAGGCGACACCTGTAGTTTTACTTGCGACTCAGTGTGCTGCATTCTTCCTTTGATGCGTTCATTGCATTGTAAATTGTATCGAAGCGTTTTCACATTATCAATTGAATTAAAAATTTTATCGATCAGTTCGCGGTCGTCTTCTCCCCCCCTCACATGCTTATAACTATAAGATGTGGTTAAAAAGAAAAAGCCTGTTAAGGCAATAACTGATCGTATGTACTTAAAATCCATATTCCTTATAACTTTTTGAAAATTCATCCGCTGCAAATGTTGTGTTCAATCGAATATTATAAAATTCATATGCTTCATAAAGCCCTCCTTCATCGTATACTTTGATACTTATTGGAAGGAATGTTTTTTTATCAATATACAAAATAGTTTTATTACAATAGGGCACCGGTATTAATATTTTTTTACCCTCTTTGATCGTTCCATAATAACTTGACAGCTCATTTTTGTAACGGATCTTATAATCGCTGGTACTAAATTTATAAGCAATACTGGTAACTGTTTCTCCTTTACCAACGGTGTATTCAATATATTTATATTCAGGATAATCCACCAATATTTGGTAACAATCGGTTTTGTTCCACACCAATGTTCCTGCATACGCAAAATGTTTATCAAAATCTTTTGGTGCTTTTGTTATGGTATTCCCGATGGTTGTACCGATATAATGAAAGCCCAGGTCAAAAATAGTATGATGCTGGTCTTTCCGCATTATACTTCCATAGGGATCCAGGTCCAAATTCATAAATGGCAACGTACTCGAACGAACAGTAGCATTTCCTTTATTGGTTCCTTGTACCCATAATAATTCAACTCCTTTTGCCGGGTTTTTGAAATATATTTTCTTTGGATTTACATTTATTTTAATTTTTGAATCTGCAATATGTAAACTACCATTAGAACGTTCGGTAGATTTTACTTCACAACGCTGGGTTTTAATTTTTTTAATACTGTCCAGCATGTTATTGATAATTTCCCGGCAAGTCAAAGTAGTACCTGAACTTCTGGCCCCCAAAAACAAAACAGAAATAAAAACTATGAAAGAGAATTTTAAAAATCGCATAACTACATAACCATCTTACACACAAAATTAACAGTTTACCGCATAAATTGCGTATTTTCGTATAAAATAAAATGATCAATGAACATAGTTGGTATTATCCCTGCACGGTATGCATCCACCCGGTTTCCGGGGAAGCCCTTGATCGATATTGCCGGAAAATCAATGATACAACGTGTTTATGAACAAGCTAAAAAATCAGCTTCTTTAGCGGATGTTGTGGTTGCGACGGATGAGGAACGCATTGAACAGCATGTCAGATCTTTTGGCGGTAATGTGGTAATGACAGGCACAGATCATCAAAGTGGTACCGACCGTTGTTTTGAAGCCATAAAAAAATTTTCCGGTAAGGCTGATGTGGTTATTAATATACAAGGCGATGAACCTTTTATTCATCCTGAGCAGATCGATCTTGTAGCTTCTTGTTTTAATTCTGCTAAAGTACAGATCGCTACTTTGGTAAAAAAGATCAGCAACAATGAAGAGTTATTTAATCCAAATACACCCAAAGTATTGTTGAATAAAAATAAAGAAGCCATTTATTTCAGCCGGCAAACCATTCCTCATATACGCAATAAGGAACAAAACGAATGGCTGAACCAATTTACTTTTTATAAACACATCGGGATCTATGCGTATACAACAAAAGTACTAGCCGAGATAACAGCATTAAAACAATCTCCTTTAGAGTTGGCTGAAGCCTTAGAACAACTGCGCTGGATTGAGAATGGATACACTATTAGGGTGGAGATCACCGACCTGGAAAGTGTAGCGATTGATGCTCCGGATGACCTGAAGAAGCTGGAGAGGTTTTTGTAAAATGCAACCTAATAGCACTTATCCCCAATACCGTAAATACCCTCATGAACGAACCTATTTTAAAATTATTTCTGCAGAAGAATGGGAAGAGCTACACATTTTTAACAATAAAGTAACCATCCATTCTTTTACTGCTAAGATCCTGCCCGACCGGAATTATATTCATGACCTGACTTTTGATTATAAAAAAAATTGGGTTGCGATTGAGGAGGAAGAGTATGAGAAGGCTAAAGAGAAAATATAATTAGAACGTCATTTCAACACATTACGACTTTTTCTGCTTCAATATATACCAATAATTTTTCAGTAACTGTATAACCCATTTGACCCAACAAATCAGCATATTGAAGAATTTGTTCTTTATATTTTGGTTTTTCAGCACCCGTTTTATAATCAATTATTACAGCATTTTTGCTTTTTAATATTACACGATCCGGGCGGAGGGAAACTCCATCAACTGTAATGATCTCCGCTTCATTTTTTATAATTAAGCCTGGAACAAAATGTGATCTCAGTTGCGGAAGATTTACAATTTTTGAAAGGGTAATAGTTAACTTTTCTTTTTCTTCAGCGGTGATCAGGCCTTGTGAACACATGTCAATTAAAGCCGGTTCAACATCCTCATTTGATTTAATTTTTGCCAGTGCTGTGTGCACCATCACTCCATAATCTTTTTTTACTTCAGCTGCCTGTGTATTCCAAATGCTTGGTGCTGCCGCACGCATTTTGATGGAATCGCGCCAGTTATTTGAGTTAAAAGTTGTAAGTTTTAAGTTATAAGTTTGCTCAACATGTTTCTGTTGTGTACGCATAGCTTTCACACCAAAAGAATAAATTGCTTTATCTTCAATCCACTCACCGGTTGTTTGATAATAATGCGCCAGCATATCACTAATATTGCCAAGGTTAGCGGGTGTTTTTCCGGGTTTTCCTGAAAGAATGTACATGCGCTCTTCTGCTCGTGTTAAGGCTACATACAATACATTTAAGCTATCGAGTAAGGATTTATTTTTTTCCTCTTCATATAGATGAGCGTATTGTGTTTCTGTTAACTCTTTAGTGGTTGGCACTAAAGCGGACGGTAAGTTGGCAAGCTTTGCATTTTCCAGGTCGATCCATAAATTTCTTTTGCCTGTATCTACTTTACTGTTTGAGAATGGTAAAATTACAACAGGAAATTCAAGCCCTTTGGAACGATGAATGGTCATAATACTTACAGCATTCATTCCCTGCGGCACAACAAGGGAGGCTTTTGATTTTTTTTCTTCCCAATACTCAATAAAATCATTCAGATTATTATTTTTCTTCAACGTATAATTCAATACTTCATCCAGGAAGAATTGTATGTACGCATTTGGTTTTGAGTTTAATTTAAAGATATTTACCAATTCTTCGCACAATTCATACAAAGCCATTTTTGAAAAACGGATGCTATCAAAACTGATACCGGCTGCTTTGAAAACAGCGGCCAAGCCCATACGATCTTTTTGTAATAAAACTTCGTGAATACCTGCTTCAGGGAAATACCGTGCTGCCACCAGATACTCCAGGATCTCGGCATGAGTGATATTATCTGTACTATTTGCCAGGTATTTTAAAAGAGAATGTAAAAAATTAATTTCTACTGAATTACTCAATAATAATGAATCAGGAGAGATGACTTCTATTCCTCGCTCGGTCAGATAGTTTGCAATATCACTGCCATCAGTATTTTTACGAACCAGGATGGCAATATCCTGCAACTTATAATTTTGTTCCAATAAATGTAAGATAAGCTCATGGGTGCGAACTTTATTCTGATCACGAAACACATCCATTTCTCCGTCAACAAACTCAACCTGTACAAAACCTCCTGTATTCTCCGGATCAAAACCTTGTTTCAGATCTTCATAAATGTTTTGATATTTTGCATTTAAACCTATTGAGAGTGTACTAAACAGGGAATTATTAAATTCGATCACTTCCTTTTTGCTCCGATAATTTTTATCCAATACCCGCGGGTTATAATTTCGAACTAATGCTTCTTCACGTTCCAATACCAAAGGATTATCAGTATGGCCAAACACTTTTGGCAGCATCGCGAATTGTTCCACTTCACCTCCACGCCAGCGATAAATGGCTTGTTTACCATCACCCACAAGCATGGTAAAATGTCCGTTGGCAAGTGAATTATCAATTAGGGGTAATAAATTTTGAAATTGCAGAACAGAGGTATCCTGAAATTCATCAATAAGATAATTGGTATATCGTTCACCCAAACGCTCATATATAAAAGGAATGGGCTCATTCATTACAATTTTCGAGATCATTTTATTGAATTCGGAAATGTGTAGAATATTATTTTGGGATTTGTACTCATTCAACAGTTTTTCAATTTCATTTAATACCGCTAAGGAATAAATATTTTTATTGATAAGATTGAACAATACATAATTGGAGTAACCCTCATCTTTCAAGATCTGAATATTATTAAAACCATCCAACAACGTTGATTTAATAGCATCAATATCAGATTTCGCCTGTTCCGTTACTTTTCCACCATACCATTTATCGTCCCCTACAGTTGTTTGAACATAGCTATTAGGAGAGATGTAGTCCATTCTTCCATTTTGTATCTTCTCAAAATAAGCAGCGATCCCTTTATCCCCATAATAAAAATCTTTGGCGCTTAATCCGCAGCTATTGATAGTTTGAAATGCAATTGCCGCTTCCTTCTTAACAGCATTTTCAAACATTTTTATTTCTGAAAATAAAGCGTCTTTGATCTTAAAAAGATCATCCACACCTAAATGCCTGAGCTTATCAATATATATAGCGCCTTCTTCATTCAATAAATTCTTTGCAAAATTCTTTAGATCATTCTCAATGTGCCAGCTTTTTTCATCATCTGTTTTACTTTCAGCAAATTCCACCAATGCTTTAGTAAGGCGTTCATCATTTCCAATTTTCGCGATCAGCAGATCAATGGCTTGTGAAAGTAATTTTTCGTCATCCATTTCGATTTCAAAACTCATGGGTATTTTTAAATCGAAGGCAAATGTGCGTACTACTTTATGCACAAAACTATCAATGGTACCAATAGCGAAATCAGAATAATTATGAAGTATGGCAGTTAAGATATTCCGGGCGCGGTTGCGAATGGTTGCATCATCTAATTTCTGTTTAACATTAAGCTTTTTATGATCTTTTAATGCAACTAATAGTGTTTTTGTTCCGTTAGATATAGTAGAATAATCATCCTCCGAAAGCTCTTTGAGCGCTTTAATGATACGCTCTTTCATTTCGGCGGCGGCTTTATTGGTGAACGTAACGGCCAGAATATGTTTATAGGCCTGCACAGGATTTGCACCATCATTCAATGCCAGGGCAAGGTATTCTTTTACCAGGGTAAATGTTTTTCCCGAACCGGCGGATGATCTGTAAATGGTGAAATTTTTTTCTGGCATTTGGAATAAAAATGAATCTGCCTACGGAGCAGGCAGGTTGCAAATTACACATTTATTGAGTATTATTGTATAGGTAATATCAACATCTATGAGAAAAATCCGTATTCTCGTTTTCGCTTTATTGACAAGCATATGCAGCTCTGCACATGCTCAGGAAACTAATATTGTTCCGGGTAGTTTATTGGTGATGCTTAACGCTGAAGAAGATGTAAAAAAATTGACTGAACAATTACATCATTTAGGCGGAATACAAACCGGCTTAAAAGCAGAGCGCGTGCTTTCAAAATCCATGCATATTTATTTATTAAAGTTTGATGCTTCCGCCATTAACGAAAACAGAATGTTAACAGCTGTTCGGAATCATCCTCTTGTTAAACTTGCACAATTCGATCAACTGTTGGAGGAACGAGTTATCCCTAATGATACTCAGTTTGGTGTGATGTGGGACATGAACAATACTGGACAAAGCGGAGGAACAGCTGATGCTGATATTGATGCTCCTGAAGCCTGGAACATTACTACCGGTGGATTAACAACTGATGGTGATACCATTGTAGTAGCTGTGATCGATGGAGGTTTTGACCTTACCCAACAAGACCTTAACTTCTGGAAAAATTATCAGGAAATACCAAACAATAGTATTGATGATGATAACAATGGTTTTGTAGATGACCGTGATGGTTGGAATGGAGGAACCGCTACAGATAATTTCTCCGCATCCAGTCATGGAACGCATGTGTCCGGAACAGTTGGGGCAAAGGGGAACAATGGAATTGGTGTTACAGGTGTGAACTGGAATGTTAAAGTAATGGCAATATCGTATGGTTCAGGAGGATCGGGACTTTCATCAGGAGCAATTGCTGCCTACGACTATGCGCGTGATCAACGAAAATTATATAACCAAACCAATGGAGCGAAAGGTGCATTTGTGGTTTCCACCAATTCTTCATTTGGTATTAACCTGGGACAACCTTCAGCTTATCCGATATGGTGCGCCATGTATGATTCATTAGGACTGGTGGGTGTTTTAAGTGCCGGCGCTACTTCCAATTCAAATGTAGACGTGGATGCGCAAGGCGATATTCCAACAGCTTGTATAAGCAATTGGCTCATTACTGTTACTAATACTAATCGCAATGATGGAAAAGCTACCGCAGGTTATGGTACTACCACCATTGACTTAGGAGCACCCGGCTCAAGCATTACATCCACATATCCATCAAACAGTTACTCTTCTATTTCCGGAACATCAATGGCAACACCGCATGTAGCAGGCGCTGTTGCTTTAATGTATTCAGTACCTTGTCCGCCCTTGATCGCTAATTATAAAACTGATCCTGCAGGTATTGCATTGATGATAAAAGATTCTTTACTCAATGGCACTGATCCGATCGCGGCATTAAGCGGGATTACTGTTACAGGGGGACGTCTAAACTTATACAATGCTGTTAATTCAATTCAACAATATTGTATTGAGGTTTCGATAGCAAACAATGAACCATTGACCAATTCACTTGAAATTAAAAATGTGTATCCTAATCCTGCAACAAACATGATCAATATTGTTTACAGTAGTAATGAAGCTGTTTACATTCGTATTGTAAATGTATTGGGACAGGAAGTAAAACGGATTCAGGCCGGGAACTTAAAAGGAATACAACATGTTCAGGTTGATCTGAATTCGATTGAAAAAGGAATGTACTTTGTGAGTATTAATTCCGGTAACGCGAGATCGAACGCAGTAAAAATATTGGTCTATTAATTAAAAATTTCCAAATAAAAAACCTCCCCTGAAGTACTCAGGGGAGGTTTTTTTATTTTTTTACTTTACAGTTTCAGTCAACCATTTATAAAATTCATTGTGCCAAACCAGTGCATCCTGGTCTTCCAGTATCCAGTGGTTTTCATTCGGAAAATAAAGTAATTTGCTTTTTATATTCTGTAACTGCGCAGCCTGGAAAGCTTGTAAGCCTTGTTCAATTGGAACACGGTAATCCTTCCCTCCCTGTATGATCAAAATAGGCGTATCCCATTTTTTTACGTGGTTGATCGGGTTGAATTCATTATAACTTTTTTGTGCAGCAACATTATTTACATCCCAATATGCCCCACCCAGATCCTGGTTTACAAAAAACATTTCTTCGGTAGTTCCATACATACTCTTCCAATCAAAAATTCCGTCATGGGAAATAAAACTTTTAAAACGTTTTTCATGAATCCCCGCTAAGAAAAAAGCAGAATATCCGCCATAACTTGCGCCAACACAAGCCAGTCTGTTTCTATCTACGAAAGGTTCTTTTGACATTTCGTCAATTGAGATCAAATAATCTTTCATGTTTTGTCCGCCATAATCCCTGCTGATCTGTTCATTCCATTTTACTCCATGACCCGGCATTCCTCTGCGATTAGGAGCTACAACAATATAACCCTGAGCTGCCATCAATTGGAAATTCCAGCGGAAGGAATAAAATTGTGTTAAAGGTGACTGAGGGCCTCCCTGACAATAAAGTATTGTTGGATATTTTTTAGCAGGATCAAAATTCGGAGGATAAATTATCCATACCATTAAAGGTTGTCCGTCACTTGCAGTAAAAAAACGTTTTTCGATCTTACTAAGTTTAATAGAATTGTACATTGCATCATTCACATGAGAAAGCTGTTTCATTGCAGCAGTTGTCAGATCCAATGAATAGATCTCAGGTGCATGATTCATATCCTTTCTTTCCACGATCATTGTATTACCAACCTGCCCTACCACGGAATGGATATCGAAATCCCCTTTACTGAATTGTTTTACAACAGGTATTGTTTTTGCTGTAGCAGGATAATCAACTACAAAGATCTGAACTGTACCATCGAAAGCGGCAGTGAAATATATTTTCTTACCATCATTGCTCCATTTAAAATCACTTACTGTTCCATCCCAATCTTTTGTCAGGTTAATTTTAGTTGTACCATTCACAACTATGATATCATTTTTATCCGCTTCATAGCCATCCGTTTTCATGCTTAAAAAAGCCAATACACCAGTTGAAGAATAAGCGGGATTCATATCATATCCCAGCATACCTTCCGTTAAATTGGTTGTTGTTTTTGTCTCGATGTTATATGAATAAATATCTGTATTGGTGCTGACCGCATACTCTTTGCCGTATTTCTTTTTGGTTACATATAATATTTGTTTTCCATCCGGGCTCCAGATAAAGTCTTCATCGCCGCCAAATGGTTTTTGCGGACAATCATGCGGCTCATTCGGCATAAGATCAATGCTGTCTACTACTTTTCCATCTTTTAATGTATTTAAAAACACATGGCCAAAAAATCCGTCTTCCCAAGTATCCCAGTGACGGTAATTCAAATCATCAAGGATCAATACATCTGATCCCGGGTATTGAGGATAATGGTCTGTTCCAAAGATCTTTTTCACTTTTACATCATGACTGCTGATGCTGTATTTTCCATCCGGAGAAATACGATCATTTGTCAACAGATCACTTGTTTTTTCTATTTCAACAGCAGTGCCTCCTGCAATGGGCATGATGTATTTTTTTGTAACTGCTTTTTTATCGGCAACACTGAATTTTCTAACACTATATATAATGGATTTTTTATCTTTTGTGATACCTTTTGTAGAAAGCTTCCCAACTTCTAAAAGCATTTCAGGATTCATTACAGATTGGGCATTCATCAAAAATGCGAACGCTAAAAACGAAAGTGTTGTGATTGTTTTTTTCATGGTATTATTTTTAAATTAATCTTTTAAACGTAAATGCTTTTCCTGAGCCTGATTTTAAATATTTTTCAATTCTATCATTTAGATTCGTACAACCAGTATAATAAGTTCCATTAACACATCTTAATAAATAAACGTTCCACATATATTTTTACGTTAGTGGACCTGTCCACCGTAGCTCGATGAAGCTCACCGAATATTAAAGAGCGAAGCTCTCCTTCGCTCATTCTGAGCTTTGGAGAGCGAAGGTGGAGAATACCGGATTCGAACCGGTCGCCTCTTCACTGCCAGCGAAGCGCTCTAGCCAAATGAGCTAATTCCCCTTATTTTTAAATCTGTTATTATTTGCTTATCTATTTACGTTCGCTCTAGTCCCGCATAAATCGTGAAGCTTTGCTTCGCTGATTTTGCGGGATCCTCGCAAATCCTACAAATCCTAGATTTGTGGATTGTGCGGGACCAAATGAGCTAATTCCCCTTCACCATCCGTAGCCTTGGCGTAGGATGGTTTAAATCAATATGCTAATCCCTGTTTTATCATCCGTATCCGCCTGAGACGGAGAAGAATGATTATTAAAAACGAACCGCTAAAGTACCAATATTTATTAAAATATTAAATATTGAATTCTAATCCTCCTTATAATTTCCGAACCGGATCACAAATCCAATATATGGAATACCAATATACCAGCCTTTATTAATTAGAGTTGGAGTATTCAGGAAACCGGCATCCAGCGTAGATTTTTGTCCCATATAGCGGAAGGCATATGAAAAAAATGTTTCATAATAGCTTTCTGTTTCTTTTCCACGATCTAATGGATCACCCTGAAGATTTATGACCCAATTTTCGGTTACCAATGCAAATTTTTTACCCAGACGCGCCATTCCATTTGCTACAAAAATTGGTTGTTCCTGCCATTTGGTTTTTCCACGATCATTCATAAAACCATATCCTGCGCCAACAGTGATATTATGGTCGTAATTACCGATGGTGAACACTCCAAAACCGATACCCAACCCAAAATTATTGTTATTTATTGGAAAAAAGCTATTTCCTAATAAAGCCCCTGTAGCTATATGCACATAGTTTCCCAATTTAAAACCCACTTTGGTATTTATATAAGCTCCCACCGGGCCAACTAGCCCTCCACCAATAGAAATATTATTACTCAAACCAAAATTGACAGCATTGCCTGCTCCGTAAACATTTTGATAATATCCTTCTCCTTTTTTTAGGGGAATAGCAGAAGGCGCATAAAGATAACGGGTACAATTTGGATTTTTAAACCATATCTTTCCATTATCTGTAATTGTTGCTTCTTCAAACTCCCGTACTTGCCTGATTTTTGATTCCGGCAAATTAATAATTCCCAGCTCTTTGGTTTCAATTACTGTAGAGTTTATTGTTTTATTAATGATCTTACCTGTAAGGATGGATCCATCTGTCAATGTAAACACACGTATTGCATCCCCATATTCCAATGCAAGGCTCTTTATTTTTGTTCTGACGATTGTTCTTTCGCCAATATTATTGTCATTAAATACTACTTCTGTAACTGTTTCAGAAATAATTTTTCCTTTCAATTGAGTCCCGTCATTCATTATAAGAATGTAACGATGACTAAGATCAGGTAGGTCGGTTGCTTTAGTGGATTCCACTTTTTTCTCAGTATTAAACTCTTCGACCGTTCCATTACTGTATTTTATTTTCGATATCTCAGATTTTACAAGAGTAAACAATGGGCCGTCAGGCAAGTCAAATCGTTTGAATTTTACCTCGGATGTTGATATTTCAATAACTTTTGCAAGAACAATTTCTTTATTTTGCTTAACGATTGTGTCTTGTGCTTGCAAGGATTTGCCTGGAATCAAAAAAATAAAAAATGCGAGAACGCTAAAATATGTTTTCATGGTTAATTTTTTACAGGTTAAATTATTCTAAAATAAAACGAAGCGCTAAAATATCAATTAATTAAACCTGAACCGGAAGAAAAATTAAATTACCCGTGCTGAAAGTTTAGTAACCGTTTATCGGTTTGATAAACGGGGCTTTTTCTTTATATTTGCACTCTTTTTCGCAAAAAATATGAAATACACCGAATATAAATCCCTGAACCTTTCACAAACTGCAAAAGATGTTCAAAAGATTTGGGATGAGAATAAAACATTTGAAAAGTCCATTACCACCCGTGAAGGCAAAACCCCTTTTGTATTTTATGAAGGCCCTCCTAGTGCCAATGGTTTACCGGGTATTCACCACGTTATGGCACGCGCCATCAAAGATATTTTTTGCAGGTTCAAAACCCAAAAAGGATTCCAGGTAAAACGTAAAGCCGGCTGGGACACACATGGATTACCAATTGAATTGAGTGTTGAGAAAGCATTAGGGATTACCAAAGAGGATATCGGTAAAAAAATAACTGTTGAACAATATAATTTAGAATGCCGAAAGGATGTAATGAAATATACCGATGTATGGGAGGATGTAACTCGTAAAATGGGTTATTGGGTGGATATGAAAAACCCTTACATCACTTATGATAATCGTTACATTGAAAGTGTTTGGTGGCTGCTAAATAATTTATATTCCAAAGGTTCCATCTATAAGGGTTATACCATTCAACCTTATTCGCCTGCTGCAGGAACTGGACTTTCCACTCATGAATTGAACCAACCGGGATGTTACAGGGATGTGAAAGACAGAACGGCAACGGTGATGTTCCGCCTCTCCCCTGCCCTCTCCAAAGGAGAGGGAGCTTTGCAAACGCTCAAAAAAATTGTACCTAATGAAGAAGAATTAAATAATATTTATTTCCTTGCTTGGACAACTACACCGTGGACATTACCTTCCAATACTGCCCTGGCAGTTGGAAAAAATGTTGATTATGTTTTGGTTAAAACATTCAATCCTTTTTCTCACAACTTGATAAATATCATTTTAGCTAAACCTCTTTTAGGAAAATATTTTTCAGAAAAAAACGCTGAATTAAAATTTGAGGAATATAAAGCAGGCGACAAAGCTATTCCTTTTAAAATTTTAAAAGAATTTAAAGGTTCAGAACTTGAAGGGATTAAATATGAACAACTCCTTCCCTTTACTCAACCTACAGATGGTGATGCATTCAAAGTATTACTTGGTGATTTTGTGACTACCGAAGATGGTACCGGTATCGTTCACATTGCACCGAGTTTTGGTGCAGACGATTTCAGGGTTGCCAAACAAAATGGTGTAGGCTCATTAACATTAGTTGATAAACGTGGTAAATTTTTACCTGAAGTACAAGACGGAGTATTTTTATATGGTGAAGAGTATGTGAAAGAAGCGTACTTGACCGATGCGGAAAAAGAAACTGAATTCAAAAAACAAAAGCAGGTTTTAGAATCAAAAGGAAAAATTAAAGACCTGAAAGTTTATTTAAGTGTTGATGAACGCATTGTTTTAAAATTACAGGAAGAAGGAAAACTTTTTAAAAAAGAAACCTACGAACACAGCTATCCGCATTGCTGGAGAACTGATAAACCTGTATTATACTATCCATTGGATTCATGGTTCATTAAAACGACCGCTTATAAAGAGCGAATGATCGAGCTAAATAAAACCATTAACTGGAAGCCTGAATCAACCGGTACAGGGCGTTTTGGCAACTGGCTGGAAAATTTAAATGACTGGAATTTATCCCGTTCCCTGTTTTGGGGTATTCCTATTCCTATCTGGACAGAAGCCCACCCCCAGCCCCTCCCAAAGGGAGGGGAGTTTATTCCCGAACAAATATGCATTTCATCTGTTGAGCAGTTAAAAACAGAGATAGATAATGCTGTCGCAAAAGGTGTGATGAAAGAGAACCCTCTTAGTAAATTTAAACCGGGTGATAACAGTACGGAAAATTATAATTCGTTCGATTTACACAAACCCTATGCGGATAATATTGTTTTAGAACGTAATGGAAAAAAGCTATTCCGTGAACCAGATTTAATTGATGTTTGGTTCGATTCAGGCGCTATGCCTTATGCACAATTGCATTATCCGTTCAGCCTCTCCCCAACCCTCTCCCAAGGAGAGGGAGATGAAGCTCAATATAAAACTGCTTCAAAGTTTTCTTACGGTCATTTAAAAGAAAAAATGATCGAATTAAAGAAAAATGTAACGCAAGCTGAAACTGTTTTATGGGAACAATTGAGAGCTAAAAGGTTAGCTGATTTTAAATTTAGAAGGCAACATATTATTGCAGAATTTATTGTTGATTTTGTTTGTTTAGAAAAACGATTTATTGTAGAAGTTGATGGGAAATATCATACTGATGTAGAAGTAATTGAAGCGGATAAACAACGAACATTAATATTAAATGAATTAGGTTATAAAGTTGTTCGTTATACAAATGAAGAAGTAATCGGAAATATAGAAGGAGTTATAAATAAAATATATATTCAGCTGCTTCAAACTCCTACCTTACCCATCGGCTCTCCCCCAATAGGGGGAGCTGGAGGGGGCTTTTTCCCTGCAGATTTTATTGCAGAAGGTGTTGACCAGACACGCGGTTGGTTTTTTACACTTCACGCGATCGGAACCATGTGTTTTGATTCAGTCGCTTTTAAAAATGTAGTGAGTAATGGTTTGGTATTGGATAAGAATGGAAGTAAAATGAGCAAGCGTTTGGGCAATGCTGTTGATCCATTTGAAACAATTGAAAAATTTGGTCCGGATGCCACCCGCTGGTA
This sequence comes from Bacteroidota bacterium, assembly GCA_052389695.1. Taxonomy (GTDB): domain Bacteria; phylum Bacteroidota; class Bacteroidia; order 2-12-FULL-35-15; family 2-12-FULL-35-15; genus 2-12-FULL-35-15. The sequence continues at coordinate 19,346 of JBQTHQ010000122.1, forward strand.
CATGATCACCAATGCCGCTCCCTGGGATAATTTAAAATTTGACATTGAAGGAATTGCGGAAGTACAACGTAAATTTTTTGGTACGCTACATAATACGTATTCATTCTTTGCACTTTATGCAAATGTAGACGGGTTCAATTATTCAGAAGCGGAAATCCCTATGATCGAACGGCCGGAAATTGACCGCTGGGTCTTATCTGAATTAAATACATTGATCAAAAAAGTGGAGGAAGCCTATTCGGATTATGAACCGCACCGTGCAGGACGGTACATTGAAACATTTGTAGATGAACACTTAAGTAACTGGTATGTGCGCTTGTGCAGAAGGCGTTTCTGGAAAGGCGATTATTCCCATGATAAGATCGCTGCTTATCAAACGTTATATCGTTGCCTGGAAGTGATCGCGCAACTTTCAGCTCCCATTGCTCCTTTTTTTATGGACAGATTATATTCAGATTTGAATTCGGTAACAAAACGCGACAAGTCAGAATCAATCCACTTGAGTGATTTCCCTGTTTCAGATACCTTCTTAATTGATAAAGATCTGGAGGAACGTATGGAATTAGCTCAAAAAGTTTCTTCGATGGTATTGTCCATCCGAAAAAAAGAAAATATACGTGTTCGCCAACCATTGAACAGAATTCAAATTCCTGTTTTAGATGATAGTTACAGATCCAAGATAGAAGCAGTAAAAGACCTGATCCTATCTGAAGTGAATGTAAAAAGTATTGAGTTCGTAGATGAGTCAACCACTACTATTACTAAAAATTTAAAGCTGAACTTTAAAACATTGGGTAAAAAGTGTGGTAAGAATATGAAAGCGGTTCAAACTTTTGCCAATGAGAATGGGCAAGCTATTATTTCAGGAATTGAAAAAACGGGAAAATTTGAGCTCAAAATTGATTCGGATCTGGTCTTATTAGAAACTGAGGATGTGGAAATCATACCTATTGATATACCTGGCTGGAAAGTGGCAAACTCAGGTCAATTAACTGTGGCTCTGGATGTTACATTAAATCTTGAGTTAAAAGAAGAAGGAATAGCCAGGGAATTGGTCAATCGCATTCAAAACCTCAGAAAAGACAGCAATTTAGACGTTACAGACCGCATAGATGTTAAAATTCAGAGAAATTCTGCTATAAATTCCGCTATCAACAACAATTTGAACTATATTTGCGCGGAAATTTTGGCTTCTTCGCTGGAACTTGTTGATAATGTGGAGTCTACAAAAAGTTCTGAGATTGAAATAGACGAAGAAATAAAAACCCAGATTTCGATCACTAAGTTAAACTAATATTTATCAAAAATGGCTAAAAAAGCGCAAAAAAAGGGAAAAACAGCTAAAAAAGCTTCAAAACCTACTAAAAAAGCAACGAAAAAGCCCGCAAAAAAAGCAGCAGCTAAAAAATCTTCACCTAAAAAAGCAAAACCTGCTAAAAAAGTGACCTCTAAAAAATCCATAAAAAAGGTTGCTAAAAAAGTGGCTTCAAAAAAAGCTGCCCCTAAAAAGAAAATAGTTGCTAAAAAACCTGTTAAAAAAACTGCTTCTAAAAAAGTTGTAAAAAAGGCGGCTAAAAAAGTAATTAAGAAAGTTGCTAAAAAAATTACAGCGAAAAAGAAACCGATTGCTAAAAAAACTGTTAAAAAGGTAACTGCTAAAAAAGTAATAGTTAAAGTAGCCAAGATTGCTAAAAAAGTAGTTGCTCCGGTTGTTAAAGAAAAAGCAAAACCAGTTGTACCGGTTAAACCTCTTGCTCCGGTTGAAATAAAAAAACCTTCTCCTGTAGCTAAAAAGAAAGAATCATACCAGGATCTGGATGATGATGGCAGAAGGACATCAAGTGAGGCACCTATGATAGTAGAGTACAAAACTCCATCTATTCGCAGACCTCAGGGTCCGGCTCCAAAGCCGCATATCAACACAGATAAAAGAACGCGTTACTCTGATGCTGAGTTAAAAGAGTTCAAATTATTAATATTAAAAAAACTGGAAGAAGCTCAAAAAGATTATGAATTATTAAAAAGCACACTTTCTCATAAAGATGATCATGGTACAGATGATACGTCTCCAACTTTCAAGTTATTGGAAGATGGATCGGATGTATTATCAAAAGAAGAAACTTCACACTTGGCAGGCCGTCAGGAGAAGTTTATTCAGAACTTGCAAAATGCATTGATCCGTATTGAAAATAAAACATATGGTATTTGTCGTGCAACAGGTAAACTGATCTCTAAAGAACGTTTAAGAAGTGTGCCTCATGCTACGTTGGCTATTGAAGCTAAATTGGAGCAAAACGCTTAATCATATTATATATTGATTTTAAGAGAGCCGTTCTGAAAAGGGCGGCTTTTTTGTTTGTGTTTTTATTTCACAGAGATATACTGAGCAGACACAGAGGCGCAAAGAAAAAAACTCAGTGGTTCTAAGTGTATTCTCCTTTCAACTCTGTATAACTATTTTTTATAATGATTACGTATCACCACTTTCTGTAATTCTCGTTTGACGATCAGGTAAATTACACTGATGAAGAAGTTATGAAACAAATATATTTATTAACCGTATAGCAAGAATAATATATAAAAAATGAAAAAAATAATTACTTTATTATTCCTGTTAAGTGTCCTGAATGTATCCGCACAAACACTGTATTTTCCACCTTTAAGCGGTTCCCAATGGGATACAATAGCTCCCTCTTCACTGGGATGGTGTCAACCAAATATCGACTCGCTCTATAGTTTCCTTGAGAGCAGAAACACCGATGGCTTTATCGTTTTAAAAGACGGGAAAATAGTATTGGAAAAATATTTTGGAACATTTACCAAAAATACATCACATGCCTGGCATTCAGCGGCCAAAAGTCTTACTGCTCTACTCACAGGCGTTGCACAAGAAAAAGGCTTTCTACAAATCAGCAATCCTGCTTGGCAATACTTGGGTAATGGCTGGACATCTGCACCAGCTAATAAAGAGGGGTTTATCACAGTTAAAGATCTTTTGCAAATGACGAGCGGCTTAGATGAGCTGCCCAATTTTCCTTGTACAACAAATGATTCCAGCACTGTATGTCTTCAGTATATGGTTGACGCAGGTACACGCTGGGCCTATCATACTGGCGCTTACAAATGGCTTCATGAAGTGGTTAGTAATGCAAGCGGTACAAGCTGGAGTAGTTTTATCAATACAAATCTTTTTAACAAAACCGGTATGCAGGGTATTTGGCTGAGTGGTACTTTATATAGCACTGTTAGATCAGCAGCACGTTTCGGACTTTTGGGGTTAAATAAGTTTGTATGGTCTGCAGACACTGTTTTAAAAGACACTGCCTACCTTCGCGCTATGCTTAGTACCTCTCAAGCGTATAACTTGTCATACGGTTATTTGTGGTGGCTCAATGGAAAAAATTCGTATATGTTACCCCTTGATCAAACTGTAAACACAGGTACCTTATTAACTACAGCCCCTCCCGATATGTTTTGTGCATTGGGTGCTAATGACCAAAAAATATACATTGTACCAAGCCTAAACATGGTGGTAGTTCGAATGGGAGGCGCTGCTTATAGTACTGTAAATGCAAGCTCTAAATTCGACACAGAATTATGGGGCAAGATCGACAGTTTAGATTTCAATTGTAACTCCACAGGTTTTCAACATACGGTAAATAGTAATTATCATATATCCGTTTATCCCAATCCTGTAAATGATTATATAACTGTTGAAGGAATAGATAATGGATCGGTAGTGAATATTTATGATGTTACCGGACGATTAATATATACAAGCTCATCAACCAGTAAAATGGATAGAATTGATCTAAGTCCTTATGCAAAAGGGTTGTACGTGATCAAGATTAGAAATTCATCCGATACGTTTATGATCAAAATCGTAAAACTATAAGGATATAACGAAATTTTTTCCACAAACTAGTTTTTATAATGATCACGTATCACTACTTTTTGCAGTTCACGCTTTATAATGAGGTCGGTTACAATTGCGGAGAAAGATTCGGAAGTGTTTTCCTGTACTGATTTTTTGATCTGTTCATCACTTAGATCAATACGATATAAAATCCCCATAAACTTTGTTTGATTGGATATTATCAGTTGATTGACATGTGGCTCTATCTGCTCAAACAATTCTTCATAAGCATTATAAGCATTGCCTGAAAATTTTATTTCCAGTCCGAACATGTCAAAATCTTTAATGATCTGGTTAGCAGTTTCTTTTATCAGATCAAGGCGGTTGAAATATTGAGAAAGGTTGGAGAGGTTCATTGCTTTTAATTAGAACGTCATTGCGAGCGCAGCGATGGTTAATATTTAATTCTTCGCACGCACATTTTCCAGAATCAAACGTTCTACAGGACGATTATTAATAATGTGCTCCTGGATAATCTCCTCCACATCACTTAATTCAACACCCACATAAAACACTCCTTCAGGGTAAATTGCAACTGTTTGTCCGAAATCACAAATATCCAGGCAGCCTGCTTTTTGAGCACGCAATTTTATTGGGAGATTTAATTCCTTTAATCTTTTTTTGAATGCATCCACTATTTCCAATCCATGTGCTTCACCACAGCTCCTACGTGGTGCTTCGGGAGCACGTTGGTTTGTGCATATGAATATGTGTTTATCGTAAACCATATCTACTAATCAATACTAATCTACCAATTACGAATAACGAATTTGAACGAATAATTAAGCACATTCTTACATGCTTTGTTTTCGTTGATTACACTTCGCGAATCATTAAGCTATCCGCAAACGTAATTAATTCCTGCTTCTTTTTTTCATCCACCGGAATGTCTTTTAAAAATGTTAAAGCCAGCTCATAATGTTTTTTCATTTCCTTACGAGCCTGTTCTTTTACATTTAAAAAATTATAAATATGGGTAACCGCCTCTATTTTTTCTTTGGGGTTAAATTGTGGTGCATTGATCCACTGATGCAGTTCTTCTTTCACATATCGATTGCCTTCGGCCATTTCAATGGCTTTTAATAATAAATATGTTTTTTTATTGGCAATAATATCTCCTCCTTTTTGTTTACCGAATTTTTCCGCATCGGCATATACGTCCAGAATATCATCCTGCAATTGAAATGCAATGCCAATGTGTTTTCCAAAATTATATAAGTGTTGTGCGTCTTCATCTCTTGCTCTGCCAATTACAGCACCTATTTTAAGGCTTCCCGCTAACAACACAGCCGTTTTTAATTCGATCATTTTTATGTACTGGGGAATAGATACTTTGGATAATTTTTCATAATTCATATCCAGTTGTTGACCTTCACATACTTTCACTGCGGTATCACTAAAAATTTCCAGCAGTTCAGGAAGCAGTTCCACATCTGCTTTGCACAATTCCTTGTAAGCACACACCATCATTGCATCGCCACTTAAAATAGCAATGTTATCATTCCATTTTTCATGGACAGTAGGTTGATTTCTCCGCAGCGGTGCCTTGTCCATAATGTCATCATGCACCAAAGTAAAATTATGGAACAGTTCTATGGCAATTGCAGGATGTAATGCTTTATTGGTATCGCCATCAAAAAAATCACAGGCCATGAATACCAGTACAGGGCGCATGCGCTTACCGCCTAATGTCATTATGTATTCAATGGGTTGATAAAGCTCTTTGGGGGTAGAGCCGTAGCTTTTTCCTTTTAGCGCCTGCTCTATTTGCTGCTGATATGTGCTAACCTTATTCAATTAGATGATGTATGAAGTATTTTCAAGCAAGCGTTTCAAACCTTCTTCCAACTTAATAGGTTCACGATTCAATAATTGTTTCATTTTTGTAGTATCTGGTTTTCTGCGTGTCATATCACCTTCTTTAAGAGCGGGTAAGTGAACTATTTTAGATTTGGAATTGGTTATTTTTATGATCGTTTCTGCTAATTCCAAAATGGTTATTTCTTTTTCACCTCCAATGTTCACTACATCATTCACAAATTTATTTTGGTAAAATGCATTGGTTGTTGCGGTAATGTTATCATCAATAAAACAAAATGTACGCGTTTGTTTTCCATCGCCATAAATAGTAATATCCTTATTATCTAAAGCATTTGAAATGAATTTAGAAACTACAAAGTCCTTGCTTTGCTTGGACCCATAGGTATTAAAGAAACGGAAGATAGTATAATTGAGATCGAATTCTTTTTTAAATGATTTCAAATATGCTTCACCCACATTTTTTACAATCGCATAAGGTAGGCGTGAATTTAAAGGAGTGGTGTGTTCATTTTGTGGAAATTCAACCGGCTCGCCATACACTTCTGAGGAAGAAGAAAAATAAATTCGTTTCACCCCGGTATTTTTTGAAAGATTTAAAATATTTTTTATTCCGGAAATATCTTCCAATACGCTTACAGGATTTTCCTGGGTGCGCTTAACGCCTACCATTGCAGCATAATGGAATACATAATCAAATGCATAGGCGTGAAACACACTGGATATATCCTGAAATGTATTTACATCACATCTGATAAATTTAATATTATCGTGTGCTGATGTAGGAATTTTTTTCAGACTACCGGTAAGTAAATTATCAACTATTACCAGTTGATGTTCTGCTTTTTTTGCAAGTTCTTCCGCAAGACAACTCGGAATGAATCCCGCTCCTCCTGTTATTAATATCTTCGTCATTCGTTTTGGTTCGCCGTAATTAAAATTTGCCTGCAATTAGTGTGTTGCAATCTTCATCAAATAATCACCATAACCACTTTTCATTAATGGTTCGGCTAATTTTTTCAGCTGCTCTTTATTAATAAAATTCATCCGATATGCCACCTCTTCAATACATCCAATACTTAAACCTTGCCGTTCTTCGATCACCTGCACAAATTGTCCGGCCTGTGTTAAAGAAGCGAAAGTACCTGTATCCAGCCAGGCAGTCCCCCTGTCTAAAACACCCACCTTTAATTTTTGCAGCTGCAAATAATGTTTATTCACATCTGTAATTTCATATTCGCCACGTGCGCTGGGCTTTAATGTTTTTGCTATTTGTACCACACTATTATCATAAAAATATAAACCCGGTACCGCATAATTTGATTTTGGATGTGTTGGTTTCTCTTCAATAGATATCACTTTTCCATTCTCATCAAACTCCACTACACCGTAACGTTCAGGATCGGAAACATGATAAGCAAATACTACTCCCCCCTCCGGGTTTTGATGTTGCTGCAATAATCGCCCTAAACCGGCTCCATAAAAAATATTATCGCCAAGCACCAGTGCCACTTTATCTTTTCCTATAAATTTTTCTCCAATTACAAATGCCTGTGCAAGTCCGTTTGGAATTTCCTGAACAGCATAACTGAATTTACATCCTAAATTTTTCCCATCCCCCAGCAATCGCTCAAAGTGAGGCAGATCATGCGGTGTAGAAATAACCAGTATTTCCGAAACACCCGCCATCATTAGTACAGATAGTGGATAATAGATCATCGGTTTATTATACACCGGCATAAGTTGTTTACTCACCGCAAGGGTTAAAGGATGTAAACGGGTACCGGACCCTCCGGCTAAAATGATTCCCTTCATGTTGTTGGTTAGTTATTGGTTATTGGTTATCGGTTATCGGAAATAAGTATTCGCCTGACAAAGATTAACTGTTAACTGATAACCCTTAACCGATAACTATTCCCCGAAATTAAACATAATAACAATACCGACAAAAAATACTAAATTTGTAATTCTGTTTTTACCTAGAAACAAACTCAATGAGCCTGCTTTATTGTAACAGCTTAACCCAATTTTCAAGATATAAAACCCGTGTTGTGACCATTGGGGATGTCCCTTTAGGCGGTGATCATCCTATTCGAGTGCAGTCCATGACCACCACAGACACTATGGATACAAAAGGCACAGTTGAGCAAAGCATCCGGATGATCGAAGCCGGGTGTGAATATGTACGTATTACAGCCCCCAGCCTGAACGAAGCAAAAAATCTGGAAAATATAAAAAAAGAACTGCGTGCACGTGGCTATGCTACTCCCTTAATTGCTGATATTCATTTTACTCCTAATGCGGCAGAACATGCAGCCCGTGTAGTAGAAAAAGTGCGTGTAAACCCGGGGAATTATGCTGACAAGAAAAAATTCGAATCCATTGATTATACGACTCTGGCATATGAAGCGGAGCTGGAACGGATCCGGAACCGTTTTACCCCGCTTGTAAAAATTTGTAAAGAATATGGTACAGCCATGCGCATTGGAACTAATCACGGTTCTTTAAGTGATCGTATCCTGAGCCATTATGGAGATACTCCGCTTGGTATGGTAGAAAGTGCCCTGGAGTTTTTACGCATCTGTGAAGACAATGACTATTACAATATTGTGCTCTCCATGAAAGCCAGTAATACACAGGTAATGGTGCAGGCCTATCGTTTGCTGATCCAAAAAATGCAGGAAGCAAAAATGAATTATCCTTTGCATTTGGGTGTAACAGAAGCTGGTGAAGGGGAAGACGGACGAATTAAATCAGCAGTGGGAATTGGAACGCTATTGGAAGATGGTATTGGTGATACGGTGCGTGTTTCATTGACGGAAGAACCTGAATTTGAAATTCCTGTTGCAAAGGCATTGGTGGAGAGGTATAAAAAAAGAGCAACACACAAGCCAATCCCGGAAGTTCAGAAACAAGAATCAAGAAACAAGAATCAGGATAATGTCACACATCTCAAATTTCATCCCGATGGCTACCGGGACTCATATCTCCCTTATAATCCGTATGAGTACGAAAGAAGACAAACAAATGAAGTAATAAATATTGGCGGGCACAATGTGCCTCGCGTAGTAGCTGATTTCAGTGAGAAACAAACGATCACTCCCGCGACATTTTTTGCCGTGGGTTATAATTATTCCGTGCCTATGGATAAATGGAATTTAACAGATCAGGCTTGTGATTATATTTTTGTGGGCGACAATAAAATAAATTTTCAGATTCCCGGAACATTAGGACTCATCTATAATTACACTACCTGGAAAATACTTGAAAACAAAACAAGATCTTATCCTTTATTTTCTGTTGATGAATTTTTAAAAGCTCAAAAAAAATCCGATGAATTAAATTTTGTTTCTGTTAGTATCAACGATTTGTTAAAAAATGAGCTGCTTCACTCCGTTCAGCATGACAAAATAGTGTTTGTTTTCGAAACATCCAATAAACATGGCATGGCAGAACAACGCAGAATGTTTATTGAGTTGTCGCAAAAAAACAATTCAATTCCTGTTATCATAAAAAGAAACTATGCTGATCTGTCGGAAGAGCAATTTCAGTTACATGCCTCTACTGATACAGGTGCATTATTTTTAGACGGATTCGGTGATGGCATATGGCTATCTACCTGCGCTAAAGCTTCGGCAGATAAAAATCAAAAGAATTGCACTTCACCAAAAAATACTAATGCTGCCGCATTTGGAATTCTGCAGGCAACACGTACCCGCATTTCGAAAACGGAATACATTTCCTGTCCATCCTGTGGCCGCACATTATTTGACTTGCAGGAAACAACTGCCAAGATCCGCAAACGTACTGATCATTTAAAAGGTGTGAAGATTGGTATTATGGGATGTATAGTTAATGGTCCGGGTGAAATGGCTGATGCCGATTATGGTTATGTGGGAACAGGAGTTGGCAAGATCACTCTTTATAAAGGTAAAGAAGTGGTTGAACGCAATATAAATTCCGAACACGCGGTAGATGCATTGATCGAATTAATAAAAAAATACGGCGACTGGGTAGAAAAAGAAACTGTTAATTTTTAATATGTATTTTGTCCGCCCGCCATATCTCCTGCAGAAGCTTTATCCAAAAGCGATATGGAGAATGGATGCTTCACAGAAAAAGATCTATTTAACATTTGATGATGGACCTGTACCGGGTATTACCAATTGGGTTTTAGATATATTAAAGCAACACAATATTCGGGGAACATTTTTTTGTGTCGGTGAAAATGTTGTGAAACATCCTGATCTTTTTCAACGAATTATAAATGAAGAGCATCGTATAGGCAATCATACCTATCATCATTTGAATGGGTGGAACACGCATACATTTAAATATTTGAAAAACATACAAAAATGTGCGGAAGTGGTAAACTCCAACCTGTTCCGCCCGCCTTACGGACGCACAAAAAAATCTCAACTCGCAATATTAAAATCACAATATTCCATTATTATGTGGGATGTATTAAGCGGTGACTACAGTAAAACAACCTCTCCGGAAAAGTGTTTGAACAATGTAATCAATTCGGTACGTAATGGATCTATCATTGTATTTCATGATAGCTATAAAGCAAAAAAAAACATCGAGTATGCATTACCTCGTTTTATAGAATATGCTAAAACCAATGGATTTGAATTTGAGATTTTATAATCTGTTTTTTCTTCTTACATTTATTGTACAAATTACCTCCAAATGAAAAAAATTATTTTATTAGTACTCACAATATTTATTTTCCATCGTTCTTTTTCACAAAATACAGATGCAATTTTCAGCAAATGTTCTTCTTTTGGGATCTCTATTGCAGTACGCGATCTGCCCGATGCGCCGGAATATCCGGAAGACAAGAAATCAACAGATGCGCATCACAAACGCATTCCATTAGCTAAAACAAATCGCAATGCATTGCCCCTGGAAGAAGATCCGGCTGTGCAGAAAACAAACGGTACCAGAGCAATGATGCCGGCAATTGCTAATTGGGGCGGAATAAACGGACTATTACCACCTGATCCATCCGGAGCTGCAGGGCCTAACCATTATGTACAAGCAGTGAATACTTCCTATAGAGTTTATAATAAAACAGGCACCCCTTTAATAAATGCTAAAAGTTTAAGTACTCTTTGGTCCGGCAGTACAAATGATGGGGATCCAATTGTATTATATGATAAATTTGCGGACCGTTGGTTCATCAGTCAATTTCAGGAATCAGACAATAGTGTTCTGATAGCTGTTTCTACTTCTCCCGACCCTGCAGGAACTTTTTATACTTATAAATTTATTCCCGCTAGTGCCGATTTTCCTGATTATCTTAAATTTTCAATCTGGTCAGACGGATATTATATGTCCACCAATTTTAATGCGCAGCGCATGGTAGTATTTGAGAGAGTAAAAATGTTAGCGGGTGATGCAAGTGCCGGAATGATCGTAAAAACTATGCCTTCTATTCCGGACAATGGATTCTTTTGCCCTTTATCCGCGGATGCTGACGGGCAATTACCTCCATCAGGAACACCTTGTTATATGTTTACATTTGAGGATGATGGCTGGGCTTCAGGTAATACTGATCAGATCAGGGTTTATAAAATGACTACCAACTGGGCAACCCCTTCAAACACTACAGTTGTATTGGATAAATTACTTCCTACCCAACCTTTTGACGCTGTTTTTACATCCAGCTGGGATGATATTTCTCAAAAAGGCACTACCTCTAAATTAGATGGTATTGCAGGTATATTCGGTTACAGGGCTCAATATAGGATCTGGACCGGATATAACACTGTTACTCTCTGTAATCCTGTGAAAGTAAATGCAACAACGGGGCAGGCAGGTATTCGCTGGTATGAATTACGCCAGAATTCATCAGGAGTGTGGAGCATCTTCCAACAGGGGACTTATGCTCCTGATACTGAAAATCGTTGGTTGGGAAGTATTGCCATGGATGACAATGGAAATATAGGATTGGCGTATGCAATTTCAGGAACAAATACTTTTCCCGGATTAAATTATACAGGAAGGCTGGCAACGGATCCCTTGGGACAAATGACTTTTGCCGAGCAGGTAGCAGTTGCCGGTACATCATCCCAAATTTCAGAAAATCGTTATGGAGATTATTCACATACAGCGCTTGACCCGGATGGAGTCACATTTTGGCATACAGGGGAATATATGAGTAACGGCAGAAAAACAAGAATTTTTTCATTTCAAATTTCAACTGCAATAGGTGTTAATGAAAACAACATCGAGCCGGAATTTAGCATATATCAATCCAATGACCAGCTGAATTTAAAAGCGAATAAGCTTCCTTCCAATGCAAATATGGTAGTTGACCTGTTTGATATCACCGGAAAACAAATTAGTAATAAAATAGTAACTCCTCTTTTAAATGTTTTTGAAACAAGTATTGATATCAATGGATTAGCAAAAGGAACTTATCTTATACGAATTGGTAACCCTAATTTTCAGCGGGTTATTAAAATGACAGTGAACTAATATTATGAGATTTTTTTCTATACTAATTATTTGCTTTTTTGTCGCTTCCTGTACCTCCAACAAAAAAGCTGGCACCTCAACTGTTATAAAAGACGAAGTTCAGGCAAATCCAAAAACCAAGGGGAAAATTTCACATCAATACAGGGCCACCGGATGTTCAACTGTAGTAATAGTAGATGCTTCCGTATTGGATGCGCCATTGGTGCTCATTCCCAAAGATAAATTACCTTCCGGCCTGGATATAAATGGATTGGAAATTTCATTCAATTACAGAACCTTAAAAATGCCTAATCCTCCCGGTTGTAATACAGGGATCCCCGCCGAAATAAAGGATATAACCAACGTAAAAAAATAAAATTTTTCCTGCAACCTTTTTACTTTTTTTGAGTCCTTATTATAGGAAAACATTTAGATAATTTGTCAACTTCCGGGATCCTAAGAATTGTCATAAAAAGCAAAACAAGATCTCAATAAAATAAGGCATTAGCGAATATATTTTCGATCTTTCTGCTTTGTTAGAGATGTAATTATTGCAGGTTTTTAGATTTGGAAAAAGAAACATAAATTTATTATATTTATCATTTAATAAATCCTTCTATCGCATGATAAAAAAATTACACGACCGGTTGTTTGTAAAAAGGCACACAACTAGCTTTTTGGGGAGTTATAACACTGTAATTTTTTTGATTATTGTTTTTTTTGTTTTTGCCAATACTAAAAATATTTATGCCCAAGCCCTTTGTACAACTGCCCCGGTTATAACTTTACCCCACAATGCAACCGGCTTAAGTAACTGCGGAAATCTGAATACCTATGGCGCTCCTACTCCTGCATGTTTATCCAACACTTATTTTGGAGGTGATGATTATATATTAAAATACACTCCTTCAGCCAATCAATGTATTAATGCAACAGTTACAATTCCCTCTTCAATAACCTATTCGGGATTTGCTATTGTAACTGGTTGCCCTGCTGCCAGCGCTGCATGTATAGCACAAGCTTCAGGTGCTAATAAAACTTCATTTGCTCTTCCCGGTGTAAATCTAACCGCGGGAACCACTTATTATTTCATAGTTTCAGGAGGCAGTATTGCCCCGAAATGTATGGGTTTTGACATATCAATTACAGATTGTTCCCAACCCTGTATTTCCGCAACCAATATAACCACCTTGCCTTATAATGGCACCGGTTTAACCAATTGTGGTTCAGGCACCGCATTCAGCGGCACACCTGCATGTTTGGGTAATCAGCATTTTGGCGGTGAACAAAAGATATTTAAATATACTCCCTCTGTCAATCAATGTATCAATACAACTGTTACCATTCCAAACGATGCAACGTATTCAGGTTTCGCTATTCTGGATAAATGTCCTTTAACTGCAGGCGCTACCTGCGTGGGGATACAAACAGGAACTTTTTCAAATAGTTTTGCTATTAGTGGTGTAAACCTAACAGCAGGTAACACTTATTACTTCATTGTTTCCGGCGGTTATTCTGGAGGCGCATTATGTATGGCAGGATGGGACTTTAAGATTACAGATTGTGCAGCTGTTTGTGTAACTGCAACAAATATAGCTTCTGTCCCTTATGATCAAACCGGTTTTACTAATTGCGGAGCGGGTGCCAATATCAGTGGAACTCCGGCCTGTTTAGATCCTGAGTTTTTTGCGGGTGAAGATTATATATTCAAATATACTCCCAGTGCAAATATTTGTGTGAATGCCAAAGCAACTTATACTACAGCTATTCCCTGGGGCTCAGGTTTGGCTGTGTTGGACAAATGCCCCAGTGCTGCAGGTGCTACATGTGTAGCAGTTAAAACAGGGAATTTTCAGGTAGGGAGTCTTACTGCAAGTAATATTAATTTAGTTGCAGGTACTACTTATTATTTTGTGGTATCAGGAGGTGAAAGCACAGTTGCGGCTCCTCCAAATGAATGTATGGGTTTTGATTTTAAACTTACGGAATGCCCTATCCCTCCTCCTCCATTGCCTAATACTCCGCAGGGAATAGAGTGCGGTGGAAATCTTGGTTTTGAAGATGGTGATCTGAGCCAATGGACAGGTTATACCGGCACCAGCCAGGGCGTAAATCCTACAACTCCGGGACTTGTACCGGGAGTAGGTTCAACAAA
>JBQTHQ010000123.1:0-12979 GCA_052389695.1 Bacteroidota bacterium
CTCTAAAACATCATTGTACGTTTTCAATGCCACATCTTCTCCGAATTCACAGGAAGACAGGATTGTTTTTCTGTTTTTTCCTGTTAAAGCAGATTTTACATCCATCCATGCCCTGTAAAATTTACCGGAAATTTTGGTTTCATCTCTTTTAGGAGCCTCTTCTGAAGAAGGAATAAGTTTGCGTAATTCCTCCGAAAAACCTTTGCTTTGCGTACTGCATTTTAAAAATAATGACTTCAGATCTGAATCATTGGTTTCTTCTGCAGCGGTTTTATAGCCTTCAAAACGGTCATTATTGATAATAATTAACTCGGTTACAGCTTCTGTGCTTTTGTCTGTTGTTGTAGTTGTTCCTCTTACGGTTGTAGTTTCCATGTTTTGATTTTTATTGGTTAGTTTTTCCAAATTTAGAAACAGCATATAACACTATGGAGATGTTTTAGGTAAGACAGATTTAAAAATCGATTAAACGGGAAATTTGTAGTTTTGACAATTAAACTTTCAAGTTTGGAAGAGAAATTAACAACCCTGTCAGGCTATTTTATTTCTTAGACTTTTTCTTCTTTATCGACTCCAGCTTTTCTTTAGTAAGCTGATGTACCTCTTCAAGCAGCTCATACTTCTTTTCCAGTTCGGCTAATTGTTTTTTAATGGCTTTAAGTTCATCATGCTCTGCCTTTTTGCCATACCCCTGCTTCTCTTCTTTTACTCCCGGCAACTCATTACTTAAATAAATGAAAAAATCATGGTCCAGCACTTTGCTGATCTTCTGAAGTAAACCTGAATCAATCGTTTCTCTCTTAAAAATATCATAAATAACCTGACGGTCCTTATTAATGAGAGAAGCGAACTCCGTTCCTTTCAAACGGGACTGTTTCCATATCTCTTTGATCTTTTTACCAATATGCACTTTAGCCATAAAACAAAATTCATGGTTTTAGTAAGGAGTACGAATAAAGATTGTGTAATTTTATAATACATTATGTATGTTTTTTTGATACATTTGAAAATATAAAAAAACACCGGAGAATTTACAAATGTTTGAAAACAAGGAAAAACAGCTTGAACAACATCTCCTGAACATCAGTAATATATTACGTGACAAGATCATCACTTTTGAATTCAGAGACGATATGTTGAAAATTTTCTTCCACAAGTACCTTTCAGAAAATATGCTGATATATGCTAACCGGATTTTAAAAGATGAAGAAATTCTTTATCAAAATCTGGTAGAGGGAACGATTCATGGCGAAGCTTATATTCAAATTATAAAAAAAGACTCGTTAAAAAATTTAGGTTATTTTTTAAAACCGTGTGAACTGTTTAGGGAGGGAAACCCTGAACTAATGAATATTATCAAAAAATATATAGATGGTATGCCGGAAAATTTACAATAAAACCAGGATGGTAAGAGGATTGAAAGTTGGTTGACAAGAAAGGAAGAGCTTTTGAACCTGATTTATTCTATTTTGCAAGGAAAAGAAGGCGCAGAATTGACATATCAGGTTTTTATTGAGCCTAAAGGTGCACACTTATTAATTAACGATACATGGAAAGAAGAACCTATTAAAAAAAATAAAAGAAGAAGGTAAAATTATAAAAATGCATACTGGCAATTATTTTTGACCGGCATGCCATTCTATAACAGCTCGAATGAAAACGAATTTAAAAGATCATTGAAAAGTACTTTAAATATTATTCCATAATATTAATATAAACCGACACCATGAGAATCATCCAACAACTAGCTGAACTGGCAAAAACAAATGACCAGGCATTTTTTGAATTATTGCGTTTAATAACCATTTAACTCAAACCTTCAAGGTTTTAAAAACCTTGAAGGTTTCATAATGGAATTTTTATATTTGCATAACCCGCTAAATCTTTAACAGCATATCAAATTATGCAAAACAAAACGGAAACCTTACAACCGGATAGCTTCTACCACATTTATAGCCGTGCAAACGGAAATGAAAAAATATTTATTTCAGATGACAATTTCAATTTTTTCCTGGAAAAATATAAGGCATACATCCACCCTATTGCTAACACCTATTGTTATTGCTTAATGCCCAATCATTTTCATTTTTTAGTGCAGATAAAAGATGAAAATGAAATAGTAGAGTTTTTCAAAAAAGAAAAACTAAACCTAAACCTTCAAGGTTTTGAAAACCTTGAAGGTTTGATATCAAAGCAATTCAGCAATTTTTTAAATTCTTACGCTAAAGCATTTAATAAGCAGCAAAATAGGAAAGGTAGTTTATTTATGCATACTTTCAAACGAAAAAAAATAATTACTAAAGAATATCTTTATAAAATTATTCATTATATACATTTTAATCCTGTAGAGGCAGGCTTATGTAAAAAGCCGGAGAACTGGCCCTATTCATCTTATAATGGTTTGATCTCCCAATCATCAACTTTGATGCAGTGTGAAAAAGTGATAGACTTATTTGATGATGTGGGGAATTTTGTTTTTGTCCATCAACATCCTCTAAAAGAAACCGGAATCGAGATTTAAAAGCAAACCCAAAAAACCTTCAAGGTTTTAAAAACCTTGAAGGTTTCAAAAACTATTTATACTTCTCCGCCTTCTCGGTTTCACCCAGTTTTAAAAACAATTGGCGTAACCGCTGCTTGGTTGCTTTATCAGGGGAAATTTCATACGATTTTTCAAGATTAACCACCGCCTTTTTAAAATATTCATTGGCTTTAGTTTCATACTCTTTCATTTTCTTAGTTTCACTGAGTGGCAGGTCATTCATTTTTTTATTCCACTCATTTCCACTATTAAAGTAAACAACACCTAAGTTGTAATTTGCTACTTCATAATCGGGTTTAATTTCCAATGCTTTCAAATATTCTTTTTCTGCATTTTCAAGATCATTTGTTTTTTCATATAAGTTAGCTAAAACGGTATGTAATATCTCATTATCAGGAGTAATAGCAATGGCATCAATTAACTTATTTTTGAGTATATCCGTTTTCTTTTGCGCTAAATAAATATTGATCTCCTGGCTGATCAGATCATTGTTATCTTCAAATAATAATTTTCCCTTTTCAATATATGATAAGGCCTTTGCTGTATCTTTTGCTAACAAGGAAATTTTAGCCATATCGATATAAACTGTAGGATCCTTATATTTCATCTCAATGATCTTGTCTCCGTACTCTATTGTTTTATCCTTATTTCCGGCTTTTGAATATGCTTTAAAGCGACTGAATAATAAGTTCTCTTTTGTTATGTTATTGCGTTTTAATCCCTGATCAAAATCATATGGCAAGGCCTGTTCCAACAGATCATAACATTTATTTGCCTTATCATACTCATTAATACTTGTATAATATTTTGCTTTGTGATTTAAAGCAGCAGCGCTTTGAACCAGCGGCCCTTTCGCTTCATCTTTATAAATATTATCCTTATCCAGTTTCAGGCAGTTAATGAAGCTTTCCACCGCTTTTTCCTGTGCTTCATCATCCAACTTATTATCCGCTTCTATTTTTGATTCATAGATCCCCTGGTAAACTCTTCCCCTGTACAACCACATTTTAGCGCTGCCTTTTGTACTTTCATGCACATAGGCTGCATCAGCAGCTAATTTTGCCCTGTCGTACTCTTTACTTTTTACATAATTATGCATATTCACTACCTGATTGTTTTGAGCACAAATAATGGTGGCTATACAAATTAAAATGGATGACAATATTGCTCTCATGTTCATATAATTTTTATTTTGACTTATTTTATATACAAATGCTATGCCTTATAATTATTGAAGCTTTTTTAGTTTGACTTTATTTAATACCTCTTTATTTTTTGGATCTTTTAAGGCACGATCCAACTGGGCTTCAATTATTGCTTTATCACCAACAATAACAGTCGTTAATTTATTGCTGCTAAAGTATTTTTTGATCTGTTGATTAACTTCATCTTTAGTAATATTTTTTAACAATTGGTTTTGTTTAACAGTATAATCCTTCTCTAAATTATATCTTACAATATTGGATAAGAAAGATGCTTTTTGATACGGAGCTTCGTATTTCAGAGCTTCTTCATTCAATAATGAATTCTTTGTGTATTCCAGCTCCTTATCAGTGATCCCTTCTGTTACGTATTTATTGTACTCTTTTGTGATCTCTGCTAATGATGAAATTGTGGCAGGACGCTTAACCGATGAATAAATTTCATAAGTACCGGTATATTTATCACCGCTAAACCCCGAATAAATACCATAGGTATAGCCCTTATCTTCACGTAAATTAAGATTTAACCGACTATTAAAGTTACCCCCAAAAACAAAATTCGCGATCCGGTTTTTGTAATAATCACCCATAGCATCATATTTAATAGAAGTATTCCCCATAATAATAACTGATGATGGAGCTGCAGGTTTATTGTGAATATAGAATTGTTGCTCTGTAGGTTGTACCGGCTCCGGAATAGGCTGTATTTTTACTTCTTTCGCCTGCCATTTATTTAAAAAATCCGTTTTAGATGCAAGTTCTTTTTCTTCAATATCTCCCACAACTATAAGACTAGCAACAGTTGGAGAAAAATAATTAGTGTAATAATCCTTCAGATCCTGTAATTCAATATTTTCAACTGATTTAATGGTTGGCTCCAGGTCCATTACCGAACTGCCATAAAGTGCAAAATTGAAATTCTTGTTTGCGATCGCATTCGCGCTGGTAAAATCATTTTTTATTGATTCCTTATATTGTTTTTTTACCAATTTAAAATCATCTTCTCTGAACCCGGGGTTCAATAATTTTTCCTCCAGCAATTTTAAAGTAGCGTCTAAATTTTTCTTTAAGCAGCTTACAGATATAGTAGTAGTAGTTTTAGAAGAATTGAATGATATATTGCTTCCAATTTTCTCAAGTTCAGCGCTTATTTGTTCTGTTGTATAATTTTTAGTTCCCTCGTCCATTATATAAGCTGTTAATTCAGCAATACCCAGTTTTTTCAATTGGTCGTTAGGTAAAACCAAACTTCCTCCTTCTAATCTAAGAAGCAAAGTTATCTGAGGTGTTTCGGTATTTTTAGTTCCTATTACACTAATACCATTTGCCATTTTATAAGAATAAAAATCAGGAACTTTTACCGTTTTAGAATTACCTGCCACAGGTCTAAGTGCCCTGTCAAATTTTTCAGGATTAGTTGAATAACTTAAACCGCTGTATTCCGGAGAAGGCGTAAATGTACCACCTGCATATGGGTTAATACTTTTAACAGAGTCTTTGTCGTTCATTATCGGATATGTATTTAAAATTGCTGCTCCTGAACCTTTAATATATTTATTAAACACACGGGTAATATCCTCTTTTGTTATCTTATTGTAACGATCTATTTCATCTGATATAGAGGATGAACGGCCCAATAATCTTTCCCAGTTTGAAATAGTTGAATTTGCATTATACACAGTTGACAAACCGCTGTATGCTCTTGATTCCATTTGAGCTTTGGCTCTTTGTAAAGCCTCATCAGTAATACCTGTTTTTTCAAATTCCTCAATTGTGGTCTTTACTTTTGCATCAATATCACTGAATAATTTTTCAAGATTAAAATCATCCGGAGGATATGCAAATATCTGAATGGAAAATTCACCGGATAATTCATCTGATGCATGACTCACCCCTGCCTGAACTGCAATTTTATCCTTCACAAAATTTTTGTAAAAAACAGAATTGTTCCCTCCTCCCATCATAATAGACAAAATATCTAAAGATGCTTCATCCCTATGATATAAAGGTATGGTTGGATATACTCTTAAATTCAAAGGAAAATACGTACGGTCCTTGTAAGCCGTATATTTATCCGTAGGTATTACTACAGGCGGTACACGTAACTTCTTTACTTCCGGACAAGGTTTTAATGAACCAAAATATTTATCGATCAATGTTAATGCTTCGGATGTATTAAAATCACCAGAAACCGCTAAAATAGCGTTATTAGGGCCATACCAACGCAAGAAAAAGTTTTTGGCATCTTCCACTGTTGCCCTGTTCAGATCATCCACATAACCTATCACCGGCCAGCTGTAAGGATGCCCGGCAGGATATAATGTTTTATTGATCTCTTCCACAAATGCCATTGCATACGGTTGATTTTCCACATTCTGCGACTTCTCATTTTTCACCGCATCACGCTGGTTCTCAAATTTTTTAGTCGTTAATGAATCTAATAAAAAGCCCATCCTGTCCGACTCCAGATACAAAGCTGTTTCTAAATAGTTAGAAGGCATTGTTTCATAATAAACCGTTTGATCCCTTTGCGTAAAACCATTATTGTCGCCCCCCGCTGTTTGTACTATCTTAAAATGTTCCTCATCCGCTATATGTTTTGATCCCTGGAACATCATGTGCTCAAAAAAATGTGCAAAACCGGATTTTCCAATACTTTCACGATTGGATCCCACTTTGTAAGTAACCATAACATTCACTACCGGATCCGAATGATCCTCATGTAATAATACAACCAGGCCATTGGACAACTTCCATCTTTCATAAGGAATTACCACTTTATCGGGCTTAGCTTCCACCTTTTCAATTAACACAGGTTGAGCGATTGCACTAAAGCAAATACAACTAAGTATTCCGGTGATCAGTTTTTTTATTTTCATTGTATTATATTTTTAAATCTAGTACGTTATAAGGATTTTTTTAAAAGCTTGCTAAGATAATATTTTTTTAAAATTAATATTGTTAATTCTGTAAAGTTTTTAAAGGTATTTTGTTGAATATAAAATCTAGCCCGGAACTCATATAGATTGTCTATAAAAATGGAATCATTTAGAACTTTAATTTATATATTTGAAACATGGAATTTACAGCACAGCAAATAGCCGCCTTATTGAATGGAAATGTTGTTGGTGATGGAAATGTTAAAATTTCCAGCTTATCGAAAATCGAAGAAGGCAAGCCGGGCAGCATCTCTTTTTTATCCAATCCGCAGTATACACCTTATATATATGAAACAGATGCATCTGTTGTTATTTTAAATCATACGGTAAATCTTGAAAAATCTGTAAAGCCAACCTGTACACTTATTCGTGTGGAGGATGCTTATGGCAGTTTTGCAAGGTTGCTTGAGATGTATTATGATCTTACACAAAATAAAAAAGGCATTGAGCAGCCATCATTTATTTCTGCAAGCTCTAAATATGGGAAGGATTGTTACATCGGGGCATTTGCATACATAGGTGAAAATGTGAAGATCGGTAATAATGTAAAAATTTACCCGCATTGTTTTATTGGCGATAATGTAACAATTGGTGATAACAGCTGTTTATTTTCCGGAGTAAAAGTGTATTATGATTGTGTTATTGGGAACCATTGTACCATTCATGCAAGCTCGGTTGTGGGCAGCGACGGTTTTGGTTTTGCTCCCAATTCTGAAAACAGCTATAAAAAAATTCCCCAGATCGGTAATGTGATCATTGAAGATCACGTGGAAATCGGCTCCAACACTTCCATTGACAGAGCTACAATGGGTTCTACCATTATTCGAAAAGGCGCAAAACTTGATAACCTGGTACAGATCGCACACAATGTTGAAATCGGTGAAAATACCGTTTTGGCAGGCGGATCTTTTGTAGCGGGTTCCAGTAAACTTGGTAAAAATGTAATGATGGGAGGACAAGCCGGAGTTGTTGGACATGTTAAAGTTGCCAATGGCGTTAAAATAGCCGGACAATCCGGTGTGGCTTCAACCATTGAAAAAGAAGGCCTTATTGTGCAAGGTTCTCCTGCATTTGCTGTTGGCGATTATCAGCGCAGTTATGTTCTTTTCAGAAGCCTGCAAAAATTAGATGCCCGGATCAGGGAAATAGAACGCAGTTTAAAAAAATAATATTGCAACATCAATTTATGGCAGAAAAAAAATTTATAGATGTTGCACAAGTTCTGGAAGACAAAGCGCCTACCCTAAAAAAATGGATGCCCGGTTTCATTCTCAACTGGTTAAAACGCAAACTGCATGAGGATGAAATAAACATTATCATGAATGAATTGAAGGATGTGTATGGCATTGAGTATAATAATAAAGGCCTGGAAAAATTAGGAGCAAAAATAGTATCCATTAATGCTCATCACATTCCAAAAAGCGGAGGCATTATCCTTGCTGCCAATCACCCTTTGGGAGGATTGGATGGAATGGCTTTTGTAAAAGCGATAGGAGAAGTAAGGCCGGATATTCATTTTGTTGTAAATGACGTTTTAAAGAATCTTAAAAATTATGGCGATGTTTTTATCGGGATCAATAAAATAAGATCTACCTCTCCCACATCTCTCCGGACCATAGAAAGTGTTTTAATGACGGATGAAGCCGTTGGATTTTTTCCTGCCGGTTTGGTTTCACGTAAACAAAAAGGTGTGATCAAAGATCTGGAATGGAAAAAAAGTTTTGTGACCCAGGCCATTGACCATAAAAGAAAAATTGTTCCTGTATTTATTGAAGGGGAAAATTCCAGATTCTTTTACAACTTTGCCAACTTCCGCAAATTCATCGGAATAAAGGCGAATATTGAAATGCTCTTTTTACCTGATGAAATGTTCAAACAACGCGGACGCACCGTAAAAGTGCATTTTGGAGAAGCATTTGATGCTGCACCCATTTTAAACAAAACCAGGTCTCACAGAGAATGGACCTCATTAATAAAAGAATATATTTACTCCCAGGAATTTAAAAAAGGAGTTGTATTCACAGATTATATTAAAGTCTGATTACTTTTCTTTCCCCCTCTTCTATAAAAGAGCTATCTCAAAAGAATTTTATTCCTGATTGAGCTATCAAAAATTCTCTATTAACGAAAAACAACAATTATTTTATAAAACAGAAAATATTTTTGTTTATTAAATAATAGTTGTAAATGAAAAAATTTTTACTCTTAATTACTGCCTGTACAATAGCTTTCGCTTTAAAAATAATTGCTCAAACGTTTCCTCCTGGTTTCAGCCAGGTAAAAGTTGGCAATGTGTATTACCCAACCGCGATAGCGGTTGCACCCGATGGAAGACTTTTTGTAACTGAAAAAGGAGGAAAAGTAAAAGTCGTTAAAAACGGAGCCGTTTTAGGAACATCTTTCACACAGGTAACTGTTGATCAATTAAATGAACGAGGGTTGGGAGGAATTGCGCTGGACCCAAATTTCAGCAGCAACAATTATGTTTACATTTATTATACAGCCGCCACTCCTACCATTCATAATCGCCTTAGCCGTTTTACAGCAAATGGAGATGTGGCGATACCGGGCAGCGAAGTGATCATCCATGATTTTGAAACTTCCGCAAATTCTATACATAACGCAGGTGGAATGGTTTTTGGGCCTGACGGAAAACTTTATCTTGCAATTGGAAACGATAATGTAAATGCATATTCCCAAGACCTGGACAGTTATAAAGGAAAAGTATTAAGGATCAATCCCGATTTTAGTGTTCCTTCCGGCAATCCATATACTACAGGCTCCGAAGAAAAAAAGCGGATATGGGCGCATGGGTTTCGAAACCCCTGGACAATAGCCATTCAACCGGGCACCGGAAAATTATTTGTAAATGACGTGGGGGAAGGCTCATGGGAAGAGATCAATGATGTTACCATAGGAGGAAAAAATTTTGGATGGCCCGGCTCCCAGGGAAACACAACTAATCCCGCTTATACCAGCCCTGTTTACACATACTCTCATAGTGCAACAGGGAGCAATGGCGGATGTGCCATTACAGGAGGAACATTTTTTAATCCGGCATCTACAAATTATCCTACTCAATATATCGGTAAATATTTTTTTATTGATTATTGCAATGACTGGATCAATTATCTTGATTTGAGCAGCGGTGTGGTAAAAAATAATTTTGCAACAAATTTACCCGGTTCAGGAAATTATTTAAAAGTAGGTACAGATGGCAATCTTTATTATTATAGTATCGGCTCAAATTCATTGTACAAGATCATATACAGCAGCAGTAATATTCCTGTTGTAACCACCGATCCGGTGAATACAAGTACTCCTCAGGGACAACAAACAGTATTTAGCGTTACTGCATCAGGAGCTCCTACTCTCAATTATCAATGGAAAAAAAATAATGTCAATATTCCCGGCGCTCCCAATTCAGCCGCTTATACGATTAATAATACACAGCCTTCTGATGCCGGGCAATACAGTGTTGAAGTAAGCAATAATTATGGCAGTGATCTAAGCAATTCTGCAACACTTACTGTTACAGCACCAAATGAAAAGCCGGTTGCCAATATTATTACACCAACAACAGGAGCAGTTTACAGAGGGGGTGATGTTATTAATTTTTCAGGTAATGCAACCGATCCTGAAGATGGTACATTGCCCGCAAGCGCTTTCAGCTGGGTGGTAGAGTTTCATCATGATGCACATTTACATCCCGGACCCGCAATTACTCCCGGATCAAAAACAGGTTCATTTCCAATTTCAGCCACAGGAGAAGCATCGGCAAATGTTTATTACCGCTTATTACTTATTGTTGAAGACAGCCAGGGATTAAAAGATACGGCTAAGATTAATATCAGCCCTGTAACTTCCATGATCAATTTAACTTCACAACCTTCAGGACTGCAATTGCTTCTGAACGGACAACCACATACCACACCTTACTCGGTATTGGCAGTTTCAGGAACCATACATGATATAGGTATTATTACTCCGCAGGTATTAAATGATAGTAATTATGTATTCAGTTATTGGTTGCACGGTGGCACACCTTCCCAAAATTTTACTGTAACGGATAATGCCACTACATATAAAGGTGTATTCAATTCAAACGGCCCTGTAAATATTCAAACGATCAGTAATCCTAAAGAATTAAATATATTTCCCAATCCTTCCATAGGAAGTTTTTCAGTAGTGCTTAATATGGGAACAAATAAGGATGAAAAAGTAAAAATAAAAATTGCCAATTCACTGGGGCAAGAAGTTTATATTAAAGATTGTGCCGTTAAAAATGCAGGCTACATAAAAGAACTCATTCAAATGGATAATTCCCTGCCTTCGGGAATTTATGCACTACAAATAGTTACCGAAGGTTATGTGATACA
This sequence comes from Bacteroidota bacterium, assembly GCA_052389695.1. Classification (GTDB taxonomy): domain Bacteria; phylum Bacteroidota; class Bacteroidia; order 2-12-FULL-35-15; family 2-12-FULL-35-15; genus 2-12-FULL-35-15. The sequence goes on from JBQTHQ010000123.1 coordinate 11,063, forward strand.
TACCAATATAGTACTCTCAAAATAAAGATCATCACCATCATTAAAAGGCCCAATCCCCGATATTCGGGATTGGGCCTTTTATTTTTGTTCTATCCTCTTTCCACACAGAAAAAATTGCCAAAAAATTTTAAAAACTGTTAAAAATTAATTTATGGAATAACATTTAGGGGATATACCTCGTTAAAGAAAACAATCGTTGAAAGCCGAAAAAAAATAGCCGGAACCGCTCAATGAATAGCCAGCAGCTTTAACGTAATTACTAACCCTTTAAATTTTATTTCATGAAAAATATAAAATTTCTTAAGATCAGCCTTTTATTATTAGGTCTGTCAGGACTTGCAAAAAAAAATAAGGCACAAACTATTTCCAATCACTTTTTTGGTGTGAACGCATGGATGCCTGATACCATCGGGAATTATAACGCCTGCCCCGACCCTCCTTGCTATAGGAAGGGAAAACTACATAACAACTGGGGGAAGATAAAAGACAGCAAAGCAAATATCATTCGTTACGGAGGAATTGCGCCGGATAAAAATATGCCGACCAATTATCAATATATCCGGATGATCGATTCGATGCGTGCAAATGGTTTGGAACCTATTATCCAGGTACCTTATTATAAGGGACGTTATACGGCACAGCAAGCTGCTGATATCGTGAAGTATATAAATATTACAAAAAAGAAAAAAATAAAATACTGGATCATTGGTAATGAACCTAATTTAAGTTATGGCCACACCACTGCCGCACAAGTAGCAGCATATTTTAAACCATTTGCTTCTGCAATGAAAGATGTTGACCCTACTATTCTTATTGTAGGGCCTGAAACGGCAAGCTTTAAAAAAACCATAATTGATGGTTTAACTAATCCGAATGGAGCTGATGATATTACCGGAAAAGATTCAAAAGGAAGATTTTACCTGGATGTGTTTTCATTTCATACCTATCCAATGGGAAATGGCAGTGAGGCGATCCCTACACGTGACCAGGTGATCTCAAAATTAACGGCTCCGGGCTCATTTCAGGATGATCTCATTTATCTGAACTCAAGGGTAAATGCAGCTAATAAGGCTCATAATCGCACAGGTGCCACTGTTATTAAAACCGCTGTTACTGAAACAAATATAAATTATACCAACAATGCTTCCGATAATTTAAACGGCTTGAACACCAATAGCTTTATAGGAGGGCAATTTGTCGCGGAAATTTATGGTATCGGATTAAAACAGGGTGTTGACTTTATTAACTTATGGAGTGTAATTGAAGGATCAAATTCCGTTCAGGACAATTGCGGTTATATCGACCCGCATACCGGAAATAAAAAACCGGTTTTTCATCATTTTAAAATGATGGCCGAAAATTTCAAAGGAAATTCTGTGAATTGTACTTCTAATCAAACCAATGTTAAATCATTCGGGTGCCAGAATGAACAGGAAACCTGTGTATTGATCATGAACCAGGACCTTACCAAAAATCATGATTTTACAGTTCGTTTAAATGCAGCATCCATCAGTGGAAGCGATCCGTTGAAAATTAATGTGAATGCAAATATTGCCCAGGAATACAGTGATGTTATTCCTAACCAGAGTTCCATTTTACTTGTGTTTAATCCATCAGGCAGGATCGTCCGCAAGATCGAATATTCCCTTATAAATCATGCGTCAGCTAACCTGCCACCATCCACAATGGAATTTATTACTACTGATATAGCTTCAAAAGTAAATGCCGAAGATGGACCATTTGATATAAATATATTTCCAAATCCATCATCCGGAAAATTTACTGTTGAAATAAATAAGGTAAATGCTAAAGAAAAAGATATTGAAATTATACTTTTCAATATGCTGGGGCAGGAAGTATATAAAACAAAATCTGCTTTTTTAAATAAAAAGGAAACGATCGAACTGGATGAAAGCG
>JBQTHQ010000124.1:0-3222 GCA_052389695.1 Bacteroidota bacterium
ACGCAACAGAGAATTGAAATTAGGAGTAGTAATATACACTAACCCTTCCTTTCGTAGAATAGCATTAAAATTGTTCAGTTCCGTTTTAGGGTTATTTATATGCTCGATAACTTCAAAGGAAGTAATAATATCAAACATTCCTGGGTTATAATTTTTTGGATTTACCAGGCCTTTCTGAATGTTAAACCCTTTTTCAATGCATGCCTTAATGACTTCATCAGAGAGTTCTGTACCATACACTTCCCATCCTCTTGCCTTTGCTTGTTCTAAGAAAAATCCTGTGCCGCAGCCAACATCCAATAATTTATTCGTTTTTCTGAAAAGCTCAAATTTATCCAGAAGCTCAATATAGCGTTTTATGGTAATAGGGGATAGGTAACTGTTTTTTCCATATCCCTGGTAGTATATTTGTAATTGTTCCGCGGATGGAATTTGCTTCGAAAACACAAAATTACAGGACTGACATTTGCAGAGAAATGCCTTTTTATAAACTGGCAGGTCCTTTAAATTGGTTGAATTACAAATGAGGCAGTTGTTATGTTGTGACATCTTTTAACAATTACGGTCTCAGAAATTGCCGAGTTTTTCTTTTTTAAATAGCTTTCTGTATGTATTATATATAAATCCTAGCCATTTTTCCTCATTTGGGTAATTCACATACCATTTTGCGGGTAAATCAATTATTTTTTCAAACTCTGCAAGGCTTATCCCTAACTTTTTAGAAATGTATTCTTTTTCTATTTGAGATTTAGCTTCATTATACGGTGGCGTTTTTAATTCCTCTAAAGCTTCCGAACGTAATGTGGTGCCTGTGCAGATTTGTGAGGAGAAAGTAGCTCTGCGATAATCAATACCAAATTTCTTGTATAGGTAATAGGATTGAATGAATCCAGTATATATGGATTCATAATGTTTACCCCCGTAATAGCGCCAGTCGAGTTCTCTTGTTAGTAATTTCATCGCCTCGTTTTTGGAATAAGGAACATAATTCAATAGATAAATTATTTTCATCTTCCTGACTAACTTATAATACATTTCCTGTGTATAACCAAATAGTGGAAAGTGCTTTAAAGCTTTGTTCCCAAATGTTTTTTGAATGTGTTTAAAATACCTGGTATCCTTGGCGTTATAATGCCAGTATTTTGGTAAGATCCCTTCTGTTGCAAAGTTACCTCCGCTAATGATATACTTTATTTCATATTTAGATGCAATTATGTGTATCGCAGATAAAAGAGCCATGTCAGTGGGTGTTTCAGCTTCTGGAACCGATGCTTTTAAGAATGCTAATTGCAAATCCTTAAATTCTTCCCAATCCAAAACATAGCTTTCGTAATCTATGTTAAGTTTTTTTGCAATATTTTTTATATTAAGAACAGCTTCTTCTGAGTTCCACCCATTATCCATATGAATGGCTAACACCCTTAAACCATTCTTTTTAGCAATATAAGCAGCGTAACTGCTATCTACACCACCACTTAAGCCAACTACACAATCATACTCTTTACCTCTTCCAGCTGCTTTCATTTCAGCTATTAGTTGTTGGAATTCCTTGTCACTCTCCGGGCCATGGTAATTATGCTTGGCGCGTTTTTCCAAAAAATTTGTGCAAAGATTGCATTCTCCGGCTACATTGAATGTAATGTCAGGATCAGAAGTATCCATAACACATCTGGTGCAAATTTGATAATGTTCCTTCATAAGGCTGTTAAAAGCTCAAATTTAATGTTTTGCTTGATGCAAAATTTAATTAAATCAAATAAAATTTGATGGTTAATCATTGTTCCAAGGATAGGAAACTTGATTAAATCAACGTTCAAATACCATTTCCTTTCTTTCAGGATAGTTTATTAAAACCCCATGTTTTGGTCCTTGATAAACAAACATGCTTCCTGCAGCCAAGCCATTAGCAAATCCTTTGGAATAAGCATCTTTCAGATGATTCATATTTCCGGCACCTCCTAAGGCAACAACCGGAATACTTATGGCCTCAGATATACTTTTAATCATATTAATATCATAACCCTGCATCATTCCATCTCGTTCTATTGATTGTATAATAATTTCTCCTGCGCCCTTTTCTTCCATTATTTTGGAGAATTCTATCGGATCATAGCCTGTTGATTTACTTCCATTTAATGTCCATATTTGTTTTCCTCCAAATAGTTTATTTTTTACATCGATACAAACAACTATTGTTGAAGAACCAAAGGTTTCGAAAGCTTCCCGGATAAAGTCGGGGTTTTTAACAGCGTGGTTACCTATAATTACTTTTTCAGCACCTGCTCCAATGATTTTGCGAATGTCTTCAACAGATCGAATCCCCCCTCCAACTGCAAAGGGCATATTAGCTTCTTCGCCTATCTCTTTTACAAGTTGCATGGAAATTAACCTCTTCTCTGCGGAAGCCGAAATGTCTAAAAAAACCAGTTCATCCGCTTTTAGATCATTGAATATCTTTACTGCATTTATTGGATCACCAATGTATCTATAGCTTTTAAACTCTTTGGATTTAACCAAAACATTATTCTTTAACAATAGAACAGGAATAACTCTGGGTCGGAACATGCTTGTTAAAAATAAAGTTATGAAGGTATATTGATGAAATTTCTTAATAAACATTCTCCCATATCATGACTTTTTTCGGGGTGGTATTGTACACCGAAAATATTGGCTTTTTCAATGGCTGAAACAAATGTATATTCAAATTCTGTTTCGTTTAAAACATCATCCTTGTTTTTTATTTTATAATGGTAAGAATGTACAAAGTAAAATTCTGATAAATCAGGAATGTTTTCCATCAATACGCTTTCCTTTGAAATCATAATTTGATTCCATCCAGTGTGAGGAATTTTATATTTTAAATTATCTTTCACATTAAATCTCACTACCTCTGCATCTATCCAACCCAGCCCATTTGCATTTCCTTCCTCACTTTTAGTTGCCATCAGCTGCATACCTAAGCATATACCGAGTATTGGTTTATTTTTTATTAGTACTTCTTCATTCAAGGCATCAATTAAATTAATTTTTTTTAAGTTTTCCATTGCCATTTTGAAATGTCCTACACCTGGTAATATTATTTTATCAGCTACACGTATATCCTTTGGATTTGATGAAATAACCGCATCAATTTTTAACTGGCTTAACTTTCTCTTTACGGAGTTGAGATTACCCATTCCATAATCAATAATGACTATTTTAGCTTGAATAATAAAAAAATAA
>JBQTHQ010000125.1:0-11581 GCA_052389695.1 Bacteroidota bacterium
CAAAAGCAACACCGGAATTTATTAAAGCATTGGCATTGCTCACAAGATCTCCTTTATCACGCATGATCGCAAATATATATTTGACATTGAAAAAGCCTGCTTATCCCACAAAAGTATTTTCTGATGAAACCGAAGCGAGGAAATGGTTGAAACAGTATTTAGAAATGTAAATTAAAATTATCACAGGCTGTTCACATGCTTGTTAGGAAATAAAACAATATGGTAAAAAACATTCCCTTTTTTAGTATTCGTAACATAGCGTTAATTCTTGTGGTTGCCTCTTTGTATTATTTATCAGCTCGGGCGGGATTATTATTAGCTTTTGAAAATACAAATGTAACACCTGTATGGCCTCCATCAGGAATTGCCCTTGCTGCCATTCTACTGCTCGGATGCAATACATGGCCGGGTATTATGCTGGGTGCATTTACAGCTAATTTGGTTGTTTTTTTATCAAATGGAACAACTGATATGATTACAGCTTTGGGTGTATCTGCTTTTATTAGTATTGGAAATACCTTGTCTTCTATTGCAGGCTATTACTTACTAAAAAAATTAGAGGAAGAGGTTGTAGAATTTGAAAAAGTCAAGCATGTGTTGCAATTTTTGTCTGCAGCTCTTATTATGTGTTTAATAAGTTGTACCATTGGTTCTACCGCTATTTGTTTTGCCGATATTATTTCATGGAACTACTATCCGGTCATTTGGTTCACCTGGTGGTTAGGCGATGTTTCAGGAGTAATTATTGCTACACCTTTATTATTATTATGGGTAAAATATCTTGATTTTAAATGGCAATGGAGTACGAAAATAATACAGGCAGTTCTTTTATTTGGCTTGGTATTTTTTGCCAGTGGATTTATTTTTTTCGATTGGTTAAAACTCGATCCTGCTTTTATAAAACCATATCTTATTTTACCATTTTTATTATGGTCCGTATTTTATTTTAATCAGCGGATATTAGTAACCATTATTGCAATTTCTTCTGTTGTGGCAATAGCAGGAACGGTAAATGGAAATGGGCCATTTGCTTCTGAAGTGCTCAATAACTCCCTGCTCGCATTACAAACCTATGTGGTTATTGTAAGCTTTACAATTATTACTGTAAGAGCGGCTATCAATGAAAGAAAATATTCAGAAGAAGTACTTAAGGAGGCACACCAGGAATTAATGCTAATTGCAAAAGAGCGGAAAGAAGAATTGAGCCATTATCAAAAACGAATTGAAAATATCTTTAACGCTATATTACAATATACTCTTTTAGATTTTTCTCACAAAACCACGATAAGTGAAAAAGCAGATGAAATAGATGCAATTGCTGCAGGACTTAATACACTGCGTGAAGAGCTGGAACATTATGTAAAAGAATTGCAGGAAAGCGAAGAGCGTTTTCGTGTACTGGTTGAGAGTATAAAAGATTATGCCATCATTATGTTAGATACGGATGGTAATATTGAAAGTTGGAATGCGGGAGCTGAGTCTATTGAAGGGTATGCTTCCGAAGAAATTATCGGAAAACATATATCAGTGTTTTATACTACCGAGGAAATTGAACATGATGAGCCAAAAAATAATTTGAATAAAGCAAGAGCAACCGGCCACTTTGAAAGCGAAGCATTACGTGTTAGAAAAAATGGATCTGAATTTTGGGCGGATGTGATCATTACCGCTTTATATGATGAGAATAAAAAACTAAGGGGTTTTGTAAAAATTACACGGGATATTACCGAACGTAAAAACGCGGAAATAGAATTGAATAAAAAAAGCGAAGAACTGGCGCGTTCCAATGCTGAGCTGGAACAATTTGCTTATGTAGCATCACATGATTTACAAGAACCTTTACGGATGGTAAATAGCTATGTTCAGTTGTTAGCCAGCCGTTATAAGGATAAACTGGATAAGGATGCTAATGATTTTATTGAATTTGCTGTGGATGGCAGTACCAGGATGCGAACACTGATACAAAGTTTGCTGGAGTACTCGCGTGTAAATAGGATAAAACCTTTTGAAAAAATAGATGTAAACGAAATTATAAATGAAGTAATGCATGATCTGAAAGATAGCATAGAAAAAACCCATGCGATTATTAAGGTGGATAAATTGCCTGTTATTACAGGGGATGCAGTATTGATCGGACAGTTATTTCAAAATCTGATTTTCAATGCAATAAAATTTAAGGGGCCACATGATCCTGAAATAATTATTTCCGGTAAAAAGCAAAATAGAGAGTACTTATTTTCAATAAAAGATAATGGCATTGGCATACAAAAGGAGTATTCAGAAAAGATCTTTGTCATATTTCAGCGTTTACACAGTAAGGAGAAATATCCCGGTACAGGTATAGGCTTGGCCATCTGCAAAAAAATTGTAGAACGACATGGCGGAAAGATCTGGGTTGAATCAGAATTGGGTAAGGGCACTACATTTTATTTTACAATTAAAAGTTAACATCAAAAATTGAAATTTTAATCAGTCTCAAAATATGAGCATTTCAATTATTAAATGGTTTAAAAATATTTCGATCACAAAAAAATTATATTCTGTGGTTGGGATCATGGCTTTGCTCATAGCTATTGAACTATTCACCTTATGGTTCTCACTTACGACGTTGTCCTCGGTAAGAGCTTGTGTTGGGGCAGAAGGTTTGTGGTCCAAGGCCCAAAAAGATGCCGTTTATTATTTACAGAAATATTTCCGAACTCATGATGATAAGGATTATACTCGTTTTCAGGAATACATGAAAATTCCTTATGGTGATCATAAAACATTGTTAGAATTAAAAAAACCAAATCCTGATATGGAACTTGCCCGCCAGGGATTTTTGGAGGGGGGAAATCATCCGCATGATATTGATGGGATGATAAAACTATTCAGAAGATTTCATAATGTGTCATACATTAAAAAAGCAGTTGATATTTGGACAACGGGTGATTCTACCATCATGGAACTGACCAATATTGGTGAAGAATTACGTAAAGAGATTAATTCTAAAAATTCGTCTAGAGAAAAAGTAAATGCTCTTATTGCACAAATTGAACCGATCAATGGAGAACTTACCTTATTGGAAAATCAATTTTCTTACACCTTGGGTGAGGGCGCCCGATGGCTTGAAAATTTGATCTTGACTATTTTGTTTGTAATTGCTCTTACAGTTGAATTATCAGGTTTGCTATTAACTATTTATGTTAGTATGGGAATTACCAAGGGTATCAGTGAAATTGCCGAGGTTTCAAATAAAGTTTCAAATGCTGATTTTAGTGAAAGGGCAAAAATTTATTCCCAGGATGAAATAGGCCAGCTGGCAGGCTCATTTAATAAAATGATAAATAATCTGGAAGAAAATATCAACGAGCGCATTCAGGTAGAAGAACGGATCAAGGACAATGAGCAACAAATACAAACAATTTTTGATAATGCCCCGGATGGTATTATTGTCATTGATACCGAAAGCACCGTTGTAAGATGGAATCCTGTAGCTGAAAAAATATTCGGATGGGAAAAAGAGGAAATTATTGGTAAACCCTTACATGAATTTATTATTCCTACTCATTACCGTGAAGCACACTTAAAAGGTATGAAACGATTTTTATCAACAGGTGAAGGGCCGGTGCTGAATAAAACCATTGAAATAGAAGCTTTGAATAAAAAGGGAATTTTATTTAATATTTCCCTTAGTATTTCACCTTCCGTAATTAAAGAACGCTATTTTTTTATAGCCTTCATCAGAGATATTACCAAGCGTAAGCAAATGGAAGAGGAGATACAACGACAACAACAATTGTACGGATCCCTGATAAAAACACAAAGTGAAATGGGACAGGGGATCGCCATTACAGAAAATCAACAGATTATTTATGCCAATGATGCACTTTGTAGGATGTATGGATATGATATGGATGAAATACTAACCATGCCATCATTTATAAACATTGTTATCCCTGAGGACAGGGAAAGACTCACGGAACGCTTAAAACAACGGTTGGGTGGAACAGAAATGGGAGATATGGGTGAAACAACAATTATCCGTAAAGACGGAAAACTCGTAAATATTGAATATTCTCTAAAAATGATCAAAGTAGATGGCCGTACCCAGATACTTTCTATTATTCGCGATATTACTTCACGTAAAAAAGCAGCGGAAGAGTTAAGGCAAAAAACGGAAGAATTGGTACGGTCAAATAATGAATTGGAGCAATTTGCTTACATAACATCACATGATTTACAAGAACCATTAAGAATGGTGACCAGCTATGTTCAATTATTGGAGAATCGTTATAAAAATAAATTAGATGCCGATGCCGATGAGTTCATGCATTTTGCCCTTGATGGTGCAGATAGGATGCGGAATTTGATCCACAGCCTTTTAGAATATTCCCGTATTAACAAAGTAAAGCCTTTTGAGATCATAGATACTAATAAATTATTGAATGAGGTTTTGAATAATTTGGAAGGACAGATAAAAGAAAACAATGCCAGGATTAAAATAGATGGTAAACTTCCTGATATTTATGGAGATAATATATTGATCAGTCAATTGTTCCAGAATTTAATATCCAATGCTATTAAATTTAAAAGTTCATTATCTCCTGAAATAAAAATTTCAGGTAATAAAATAAACAATGAGTGTTTTTTTACAGTGAAAGATAATGGCATTGGAATACAAAAGGAATATGCCGAGAAGATCTTTGTCATATTTCAGCGTTTGCATACAAAAGAAGAATACCCTGGTACAGGTATTGGTTTGGCAATATGTAAAAAAATTGTTGAAAAGCATGGAGGAAAAATATGGATGGAATCAGAACCCGGTAAAGGTTCTTCTTTTCATTTTACGGTTAAGGATACTAAAAAAATTATAAAAAAATAGTTATCAATTAAATAATGGAGGAAAAAATAAAAATATTATTAATTGAGGACAATCCGGGAGATGCAAGATTATTGGAAGTGTATCTCAAGGAATCATTTGATGCTGTTTTTACATTGCTTACTGCTGATTATTTATCTAAAGGGATCAATCTTTTAGAAAAACAACATTTTAGTGTGATCATACTTGATCTTTCCTTACCGGATAGTAATGGTCTGGATACTTTCAAAAAAGTTTATGCCCATGCTCCGGAAACACCAATTATTGTCCTTACCGGGCTGGATGATGAATCCATCGGGATCAATGCCATGAAGCTTGGCGCCCAGGATTTTTTGGTAAAAGGTAAATTAAAAAGTAAAAGCTTAAAGCGCGCGATAAGCTATGGTATTGAGCGTGCCAAGCTGGTGAATGAGCTCGCAGAAAAAACAAAAAAGCTTGAGGAAAAAACGGAGGAGTTAAATAAGGAAACATTAAAACTTGAACAGGCACAAAAGTTATCTCATATTGGCAGTTGGGAATTGGATACTACAACTCAAAAACTTACCTGGTCGGATGAGTTATACAGAATATATGGTTTGAAACCTCAAACAGAGATCTCATATGAAAAAATTTATGAAAATACACACATAGGAGATAGAGCGTATGTAAAAAATATAATGGAGGAAACCGCCCAAACGCATAAGCCCTTCCATTATTATTACCGGATAATACGGAATGGTGATAAATCTCTAAGAACACTTGATGCCCGGGGAGAAGTTATTAAAGATGAAAATGGCAAGCTGACAGGTATGGCAGGAACGGTACAGGACGTGACAGAACGGATACAAGAAGAAGAATTGGAGAAACTCGCAACCGCAGCTACCAAATCATATAACTCTGTAATTATTGCTGATAAAAATGGCCTTATTGAATGGGTTAATGAAGGTTTTATCAAACTTACCGGTTATACATTGGATGAAATTAAAGGCACTTATGGAGAAATATTACGCAGCGGAGATGAAAGAACAGGACTTTCCCAACAAGCTGATTTTTATGAATCTATAATTAAAGAAAAAAAGCCGGTGATCTATGAAAGTAAAAATTATACAAAAGCAGGGAAAGAATATTGGGTGATCACTACATTAACACCTGTACTCAATAACGATGGAGAAGTAGAAAGAATACTTGCCATTGAATCAGATATTTCTTTAAGAAAAAAGATCGAGGAAGAGTTGGTGCAGTCAAATAAAATAGCAGAGCATTCGTTAAAGAAAGGTAATAAAGCGTTGGATGAATTGATGAAAGCAAAGAAGCAATTGGAAGAATCAATGCGGGTGAAAGAACAATTTTTGGCCAATATGAGCCATGAAATACGTACACCCATGAATGCCATTGTTGGATTTACTGATCTGATCTTAAAAACACAATTATCACCCGATCAAAAACAATATATAGACGCGGTAAAAACAGCAGGAGAAAATTTGATCGTGATCATTAATGATGTGCTTGATTTTTCTAAAATTCAATCAGGAAAAGTTGTTTTTGAAAAGATCAATTTCAGATTATCACAGATAATGTCGATGGTAACGGAGCTGATGCTTCCTAAATCTATTGAAAAAAATATCCAGCTTTCTACAGTGATCGATAAAAATATCCCGGATCGTTTAATAGGTGATCCAACCCGATTGAATCAAGTGCTTTTAAATCTGGTTGGAAATGCTATTAAATTCACACAACGAGGAGAGGTAAAAACAAGTGTTAGCTTGATATCTGAAAATGAAGAAGAAGTGAAGCTTCAATTTTCTATTAAAGATACCGGAATTGGGATTCCTAAAGAAAATTTTTCTTCCATATTTGAAGAATTTAGACAAGCGGCAAATGATACAACACGTAAATATGGCGGTAGTGGTTTGGGGCTTACCATTGTAAAACAATTAGTGGAAATGCAAGGCGGAAAAATAGAAGTACAGAGTGAAGTTGGCAGGGGTTCTACCTTTAGTTTCAATCTTAAATTCAGAAAAAATATAATACATAGCGTTGAAAAAGAAAATAAAGCCCCGAAAAAAAGTAATGAACCACTTGTGGAAGACCTGAATGTTCTGCTCGTGGAAGATAATATTCTGAATCAGGTGCTGGCAAAAAAAGTGCTCACCAACTGGAACTGGAATGTAGAAATTGCTGAGAACGGGTTAATTGCTCTTGAAAAATTGAAAGAAAGAGATTTTGACATTGTTTTAATGGATATTCAACTTCCTGAAATGGACGGTTATGATGCCACACGTCATATCAGAACTGATTTCCCGGAACCCAAATGCAAAGTTCCTATTATGGCAATGACGGCCCATGCGATGTCAGGTGAAGAAGAAAAATGTCGTACTGCTGGAATGAATGGATACATTTCAAAACCTTTTGATCAAAATGTACTTTATTCAAGAATAATAAATATTTTAAATGAGCATGACGTTCTTCCTATTTCTAAAGGAAAGGATGTACAGCCGGCCGGACAGAAAACGAGTAACAATAAAGAAAAAATAACAAAAAATAATAATAACAAAAAATAATAATAAAATGAAACGCACCGACCTTACATATTTAAAAGAGCTTGCCAATGGCAGTAACCAGTTTATGACTGAAATGATCACACTTTTTATAACGCAAACACCTGAAGCATTGCAAAATATAGAAAAGTATTTTCAGAATAAAGATTGGAAATCACTACGAACAGTTGTTCACAAAATGAAACCTTCGGTGTCTTTATTTGGATTAAAAGAGATAGAAGGAGATGTTCGTACAATAGAGGAAGCAGCCGCTAATGAAACAAATTTAGACCAATTACCCCAATTAATTTCAAAGGTTACCACTGTTTGTAAAGAAGCCATAGAAGAATTGGAAGCCGAATTGAAAAATTTTGCCTGAAAAAAATTGTGAGATCATGCCAAAATACTTTTCATTTAAAATACAATTAGCAGGTATTGTTTTGGCAGTGATGGTCATTTTAACTGCGATTGGGGTGTTCACGTATTATCGTTTAACGAATATTGTGAACAATATTTCTGAAGCTACCCAACCCGATATTAAGCTTGCCTTTCTCAAACAGATCCAGGCCGAATTTTCAGATGCGGAAAACAGCGTAAAATCTTATGTACTCACTCGTGATAATACCTATCTAACTCCATTTTTTAATTCTCTTTCACTGATAGATAATAGAATAGACAAGCTCCAAGAGTATAGCGGTGAAAATACAACACAACAATTGATAGTTGACAGTGTAAGGCAGCTCGTCATAAAAAAATATATTATTTTAAATGAACTTCTTACATTATCAGATGATGAGCATGTAGCAGATGAACTTCAAAAGATATCTAAAAAAATAGATGAAGCGGAAAAGAGCCAAAGAAAAATCCAGAGTTCACAACAGGCGTTAACAGATCAAACTATACAACCGGCTGTTAAAAAGGCATCAGTTTTTCAAAAAATATTCGGAAAAAAGTCAGAGGCAGTAGCACTTATAAAAGACACTCTGATTATAACTCAGGGCATGGTTAATATTAGATCCCAAGAAATAAAACAAGAGATAAAAAATGTGCAGGAATATCAGCTTCGCCAGTTAAAAGAAAGAAATGACCAGGAATTTAACCTGGTAGGAAGAGATAAAATAGTTACAGATCAGATCAATCAATTAATAAAAAGAATAGAATTATTGGAACTATTAGACTTGGAAACAAATGCAAAACAAAGTGAAGCCCTCGCCAAAGAAACAAAATTACTGATCTCCGCTTTTTGCATAGCAGCAATTGTAATGCTGCTTATTGCCAGTTTTGTTATTGCCATTTACATTCGGAATAATAATTCATACAAGAACGCACTCAAAAAAGCGAAAACAGATGCCGAAAATCTTACCAAAGCTGAAGAACGTTTTTTGATTAACATGAGCCATGAGATACGTACACCTATGAATGCGATCGTAGGGTTTACAAACCTGTTATCGAAAACACCATTAACAACTGAACAAAAACAATACATTGATGCTGTTAAAACATCGGGTGAAAATCTATTAGTGATCATCAATGATATTCTTGATTTTTCAAAAATGCAGGCAGGAAAAATCTCGTTGGAACAAATAAATTTCAGGCTGTCGCAAGTAATGTCAACACTTACCGAGTTCATGCTTCCAAAATCTATTGAAAAAAGCATCAAGCTTTCAATGGTTATTGATAAAAATATTCCGGATCATTTAATTGGTGACCCCACCCGTTTAAATCAAATCCTTTTAAACCTGGTTAGCAATTCCATCAAGTTTACCGAAAAAGGGGAAGTAAAAACAACAGTAAGTTTATTGTCGGACACGGAGAAAATGGTTGAACTGAAATTTTCCGTGAAAGATACAGGCATTGGCATTCCTAAGGAAAAGTTAACTTCCATATTTGAAGAATTCACTCAGGCCAGTAATGATACATCCAGGAAATATGGAGGTAGTGGTTTAGGCTTAGCCATTGTAAAGCAATTGGTAGAGTTGCAGGGAGGAAAAATTGAAGTGCAGAGTGAATTGGGGATAGGTTCTACCTTTAGCTTCACTCTTCCATTCAGAAAGAATATTTATCCGGACATGGAAAAGGAAAATCGTTTGCCGGAAGAAGACGCTCCCCCATTGGTAGAAGGATTAAATGTTTTACTTGTAGAAGATAATATACTGAATCAGGTATTAGCGAAAAAAGTATTGAGCGGCTGGAACTGGAATGTAGAGGTGGCAGACAATGGTTTAATAGCGGTCGAAAAATTAGAAGAAAAGGATTTTGATATTGTATTAATGGATATTCAGCTCCCTGAAATGGATGGATACGAAGCTACACGCTATATAAGAAATAAGTTTCCACATCCAAAATGTAACGTACCAATTATGGCAATGACCGCACATGCAATGTCCAGTGAGGAAGACAGATGCCGTGTGGTAGGAATGAATGGATACATCTCTAAACCCTTTGACCAAAAGGTTTTATATTCAAGAGTTATATTTATTCTTAATGAATCCGGTTATTTCGTAAAAAAGGATAACGTGGCTGAACGCTTGTAATTTTCACATAAAGAATTTAGTAAATTTGCTTGATACAAATCCGGCGCACTGTCATACTGAGCGTAGTCGAAGTATCTGCTGCGACGGATTTAAAATGTTTCTTAACTCATTAAAATATGTCAAAAAAAGTAGCATTACTAATTCTGGATGGCTGGGGTATTGGCGATGGGTCCAAATCGGATGCAGTTGCTAATGCAAATACCCCATTTGTAGATAGTTTATATAAAAAATATCCTCATTCAACCTTGCGTACCTCCGGTGGAGATGTGGGCTTACCTGACGGACAAATGGGAAACAGTGAAGTAGGCCATTTGAATATTGGTGCAGGACGAATTGTATACCAGGATCTTGCTTTGATCAACAAGGCAATACATGAAAAAACAATTGACAATAATCCCGCACTTTTAGCAGCTTTTAATTACGCTAAACAAAACAATAAAGCGATCCATTTGATGGGCTTGGTTTCTGATGGAGGAGTTCATTCATCACAGGAACATTTGCATTATTTGTGTGATATGGCAAAAGCAAATGGCTTACAAAATATATTGATTCATGTTTTCACGGATGGCCGCGATACGGACCCCAAAAGCGGATTAGGTTATTTAACAACTCTTGAAAATCACTTAAAAAAGTCAAGCGGCAAAATCGTAACTGTTATTGGCAGGTATTATGCAATGGATCGGGATAAACGTTGGGAGCGGGTAAAGTTTGCGTATGATCTGCTAGTGAAAGGAGAAGGGAAAAAAACACAAAATATTCTAAAGGCGATAGAGGAATCATACACGAATAATGTTACGGATGAATTTATTAAACCAATTGTAGCTACAGATATTTCCGGAAATCCGGTTGGTACTATAAAAGAAAATGATGTGGTGATCTGCTTTAATTTTCGTACTGATCGCTGCCGTGAGATCACAGAGGTACTCAGCCAGAAAGATATGCCGGAACATGGTATGAAAAAATTGCCTTTGTATTATGTTACAATGACCAATTACGATGATACATTTGAAAATGTACATGTTGTTTATGATAAGGATAACTTGGTCATGACCTTGGGAGAGGTCTTGGAAAAAGCAGGTAAAACCCAAATACGAATTGCAGAGACTGAAAAATATCCACATGTAACTTTTTTCTTTTCGGGAGGAAGGGAGAAAGAATTTTCGGGTGAAAAGCGAATGATGATCCCTTCTCCCAAAGTAGCAACATATGATCTGAAACCGGAAATGAGTGCAATTGAATTAACAGATAAAATTGTTCCGGAATTGCAGAAGGGTAGTGGTGATTTTATTTGTCTTAATTTTGCAAATCCCGATATGGTGGGTCATACCGGTGATTATAAAGCCGTAATAAAAGCGGTTGAAACAGTAGATGCTTGTACTAAACGTATTGTTGAATCGGGCTTGGCAAATGGGTATTCATTTGTAATTATTGCCGATCATGGAAATGCCGATTACATGATCAATACGGACGGGTCTCCAAATACAGCACACAGTACAAATCCGGTGCCTTGTATTTTAATTGATGCTGATTATAAAAAAATAAAAGAAGGAAAATTAGCTGATCTGGCTCCCACAATCTTAAAATTAATGGGTATCAATGTGCCAAAAGAAATGAGCGGGAAAATTTTGATATAAGTAAAAAGCCTTGTTCCCGTAGAGGAACTAGGCTTT
>JBQTHQ010000126.1:0-5109 GCA_052389695.1 Bacteroidota bacterium
TACATTTACCATTGTTAAGAGTGATCTTTTTTTGACTTTTACAAGAAGTCAGGATAAGTGAAAATGAAATAAGGAAAATGAATAATCGCGCTGTATGACGAATAAATAAAGGAATAAAAAGTCCGATGCGGTTATTCATATAATTTTTTATCAGCAATTTTTTTATCAATAAACTCAGATGTTCCTCCAGCTTTTTTCGCATCCATCCAGTAGTTTAATGCATTGTCTTTGTCGCCAAGCTGGTATAAAATATCCCCATAATGTTCCAGCACGGTGCCACTTTTTCTCTCTTTGTTTATTTCCATATTATTAAGCGCTTTGCCAATCCACAATTTTGCGTCGTCATATTTTTTCATTTGGTATAATATCCAACCGTATGTATCCTGGTAGTAATGATTATTGGGGTTTAAATCATTACTTTTTTTAGACATTGCTTCCGCTTTATCCAGTTTTTGGTTGCGCAATGAAAGATAATAGGCATAATTATTTAATACTGTTTCATTAACCGGATCTGCTTCTAAAGACTTATCATAAGCTGAATCCGAAGCAGCATGATTTCGCAATTGATTTTGTGCGTCTCCAATGGTTGAATAAAATTGAGAAAGCAATTTATTGTCATACACAAATTCTTTTCCTTCAGTAAGTACCTCTATTGCTTCCTTGTAATTTTTTAATTGGTAGTTGGATGCCCCATTTAAAAAATAAGGTGGGGCCTGGTTAGGAAAAAGCTCTAATGTTTCTTTACTTTCTTTTTGGAGGGAAACATAATCTTCAAGCTCTAAATCGATTCTCAGCAATTGATCCCATAAAGCATACTTTTCTTTATCCAGACTGATCGCTTTTCTGTATTGAGTTCTGGCTTCTTCCAGTTTCTTGTCACGATATAAAAAGTCGCCGTACATGGAAAATGATTTCGCATCATCAGGATGCACTTCCACAAGTATTTTGCAGAGCTCATCCGCATCCGGTTTAAGTTCAGGAAAGTTTTCAGTAATGGAGTAGTAGGATAAAAGAATTTTAATTTTAGTATCAATGTCCAGGTCTTTACTTCTAAATGCGACCTTTATTTCCTCAAAGGCTTTTTCATTTTGGTTGTTGTTCCTGTAATAATCTGCTAAGGAAAGGTGGACATACGCGTTGGAAGGATCAATTCTCAGGAGTTCATTATAAGTTTCCAGCGCTTTTTCATTTAATCCTTTTTCCTGGTATAATTCACCCAACATACCGTAAAATTTGGCTTCTTTCGGAAAGGCCTTAATTAATTTTTTTGCTTCTTCAATGGCTTTTTCATGGTTATTCAAACCTTTATAAATTTTCAGTTTTTGAACAGAAGCGTCTTCTGTTACTCCTGTCCGTTCTTCCACTTTATCATAAACTTTTATCGCCTCAACTGGTTTATTTGTATATAAGTAAGCATTGGCAAGCTCATAATAAAATTCGATACGATCGGGATGATCTTTGGTCAATTTTTGGAATACGACAGCAACATCTCCCGGTTGTTTGCTTGATTTTAAACATTCGGCATATAACAATTGATACCAGATATTCTTTGGTTCAAGTGTTGCCGCTTTTTTACTGTAATACAATGCCTGGATATTATTATTTTGGAAAGCATAAATATTCGCTAATTCATACATTGCCGCAGCGCTATTGGGATTTATACGCAAGGCTTGGGCAAAATGGGTTTCTGCCAGGTCATAATTTCCTAAAATCTTCTCTTTACTTCCATTAAAAAAAATGTACTCAAAATCGATGCGTTCTTTTTCTGATAATTGTTTTTTCTCGTTTTGCTTTACAGGTACAGTTGCAACTTTTTGTGGTGTTTTGCAGGAGAAAAAAAGTATACACACAAGTAGTGCCAGCAAGGTATTTGTGTGTACTAAGGAAGAAAATATAACTGACTTTTTCAAATCGTTTAAATTAATTAACCGAGTGGCTATTATCGAACAATACTATAATCACTAATGCTTACATCGCTCGATTTTCCTGTAAATTCGGCATAATTACCAATCATGGAATTGTTTAATTCCGCATTCTTAATTTTGCTGTTGGTTTGAATGATGCAGTTTTTTATCACTGAATTTTCAATTATGCAATTATCACCAATAGATGCATAAGGTCCAACCGATGAATTGATCAACTGCACATTTTTTCCAATATAACAGGGCTCAGCTATTTTCGAATTACTGTTTACTATTGAGGAATGAACCAATGTTTCTTTTTCTTTTATAAACTCTAAAATGCGGGAATTGGTATAAACTGTAGCATCTTTATTTCCACAATCCAGCCATTCTGTTACTTTACCCGGAATAAATTTTGTGCCTTTGGCTTTCATATTCTCCAATCCATTGGTCAATTGGTATTCCCCTTTATCCCTGATATCGTTATCTAATAAATATTGTAACTCACGTCGTAAATAGGCGCCATCTTTAAAATAATAAATGCCGATGATCGCAAGATCAGATACAAATGTTTGTGGTTTTTCCACAAAATCAGTGATCACATTGTTTGCATCTAATTTTACAACCCCAAAAGGTTTAGGGTCTTCTACTTTTTGCACCCAGATAATTCCTTCCTGTGAGGAGTCCATTTTAAAATCGGCTTTAAAAAGTGTATCAGCAAAGGCCACTACTACTTTACCGGTAAGGCAATCCTTTGCACACATAATGGCATGTGCAGTTCCCAGTGGCTCATCCTGATAATAAATGCTGCCTTTTGCACCCAGACTTTCTGCTACCTTTACCAGGTTATTTTCTGCTTCTTTTCCAAAACGGCCTACAACAAAAGCTATTTCATCAACCTTTTCATCGCATACTTTGGTGATGTCTTCAACAATACGTTGTACCATTGGTTTTCCGGCAATTGGGATCAATGGTTTTGGTGTTGTAAGCGTGTGTGGGCGCATCCGTTTGCCCATTCCTGCCATTGGAATAATAATCTTCATAAAGCCTCTCCCCTTAATCCCCTCTCCGAGGGAGAGGGGGCGTTGATTGGGAGCTAATCAACATTACATTTGGTTATATTTATAATTATATATTTTAATTTTTTCCTTTTTAGGGCCCAAAGCATCTTCTCCTCCACTTTGGGGAGGTTAGGGAGGGGCTTTTATTTTGTTCCTGTGTGTCCGAAACCTCCGGCCCCGCGTTCGGTATCAATTAATTGTTCTACCTGGATCCATTCAGCCTGCTCATGTTTTGCAATGACCATTTGAGCCACGCGTTCACCATCATTAATAGTGAAATCTTCTTTCGAAAGATTTACCAGGATTACTTTTATTTCTCCTCTGTAATCGGCATCAATTGTGCCCGGAGAATTCAATACAGTTAATCCGTTTTTAAATGCCAACCCACTTCTTGGCCGGATCTGTGCTTCAAATCCAACGGGGATTTCCATGAACAATCCTGTTGGTATCAATATTCGTTCCAATGATCTTAATACGATTGGTTGATCTAAATTAGCGCGTAGATCCATACCTGCGGCAGCGGCAGATGCGTAACCGGGCAATTCATGTTTTGATTTATTAATTATTTTGATCTTCATTCTAGCTACGGATTTCAGGTATATAAAGTTCGTTATTTATTTTATCAAAAGAATGTTTTTTATTTCCATTTTCCAGATCAAAACAAGAAATCCAATTGTCATCAAATTATTTAAAACCAAATTAATGGCTGTAAATTCTGTTTGGATCAGGATGCTGATAAAATACAAAGTTACTGATAAAGCAAGGTAACCAAAAATGCGTTTTAGGTCATAATTAACAGGGTAATATTTATTACCTATGAAGTAAGACAACGTCATCATGCTCGCATAACAGATTAATGTTGTCCAGGCACAGCCAATATATCCTATACGGGGGATCCAATAGAAGTTTAAAGTAATTGTGATGATAGCGCCAAAAATGGTTAAAAGCGCACCATAATGGGTTTGGCCGGTAAGCTTATACCAGATGGATTGATTGATAAAAATTCCAAGGAATAAGTTGGCAAGCAGTAAAATGGGCACAACTTTTATACCTACTCTGAAATTTTCTCCTACAAAATATTGTATCCATTGAATGTTCATCATTGTTCCAAGAAAAATGACCGAACAAATGATCACAAAAAATTTCATGATATCAGCATACGTTTTTTGCGGATCTTTTTCCTTTGAATGGCTGAAAAAGAAAGGTTCAGCGGCAAACCGGAACGTTTGAATGAAGATGGTCATAATGATAGAAATTTTGTAGCATGCGCCATAGATACCGGTTTGGGCCATCGCATTTTTTTCAGGAAGAAGATGTGTCAGTAAAATTCTATCCAATGTTTCATTCACCATTCCTGCCAACCCTGCTATTAACAATGGAAGAGCATACCGCATCATTCGTTTCCAAAGAGGGGAATCAAATACATAGTTGATCTTTAGCATCTCCGGTGACAGCAATAACAAGGTGATAAGGCTTGCAATGAGGTTAGAAATAAATATATAGCCGATCCCAATTTCAGGATCGTAGATAGGATCAATAAAAGGTTTTAAAGAAGAGTACGGACTATCATAAATTTTTTTACAAAAAAGGATAAAGAATAAATTCAAACCTATGTTTACACAAATGTTAATGGTCTTGATCATCGCAAAACGTTTAGCACGTCCCATTTCCCTAAGTTTGGCAAAAGGGACAGCCGTTAGAGCATCCGCACCAATAATAATGGCAAACCATACAACATATTCGGGATGCCCGGTAAATCGAATGCTTTCAGAAATAGGCGAGGCAAATAAACTGGTAGTGATGATAAACGATAGAGAAGTTATTATCAGTGAGATCAGGGAAGTGGTATATACTTTTTCCTTGTTAGTTTCACTTTGAGAAAACCGGAACAAGGCTGTTTCCATGCCGTAGGTTAAAAATACCAGTAAAAATGAAACATAGGCATAAGCGGAAGTTACCACACCAAATTCATCTGTTGTAAAATTATAAGTATAAAGCGGAGTTAATAAATAATTCAGCAATCGCCCAATGATAGTAGGTAATCCATAAACAGCGGTTTGTGATTCGAGTTTTTTGAGGGGAACTTGTTTAATTTAATGGTTATAATTTAATGGTTAATATTTTCATTTATAGGTTGGTTGTTAATA
>JBQTHQ010000127.1:0-3433 GCA_052389695.1 Bacteroidota bacterium
TTAATGTTAAAGGACGCGTCTACAAGACATTTTTTTGTTTTGTCCTGTAACGCTTGTGTATCAGCCCTGCTGCCGGAGATCAATCCCAATGCACCCAGTAATATGGATTTGCCAGAGCCTGTTTCGCCTGTAATAATGGTCAATCCTTCTGAAAATTCTACTTCCAGCTGATCGATCAGAGCATAATTTTGTACGGATAAATGCTTTAGCATAACATTAATAATGGGATGTGCTAAGTTAAAATTTTAATGATCTTTCAGGAATATTTTAAATGAAAAGTAATCAACAAAGCTGCTTGTTAATGCAAACAGTTATTTTGCTTTGATAATTTTTATTCTCTCTCGTTGGTTGTACCCCGGATTTACTATCGTTAATGAGAAAATACCATCTTGCAATTTCGTTAGATCGATCTTGTTTATGTTCTCATTGAATTGACCCTCAAGTACTATTTTTCCATTTAGATCAATTAATTGAAAGTCAATTTTATCCTTTTGTTGCAACTCAATAGTTATAAAGTCAGCTGTTGGGTTGGGATATACTTTTGAGAAATATGCAAAATCTTCAGGGTCAATTGGTGCTATTGCCGATGTTGTATCTATTGAAGCCGTAAAAGTTTCCGGAGAACGCAAAATTGTATCAGGGACAATGTTCTCAATAATTGAAGTAAAAAAACTTCTTAATTCTTTTTTTTCGGGATGCAATCTGAATATATCAGAACTGGTGTACTTCACTAATTTTTGATGTTTATTATTTTCAATTGCTTCATCCAGTAAGATTGTCTGCTCAAAAGCAGTATTAAGCCCATAAATAAGATCATCATTAAGTTTAACAGCATAGATCCAATAGGATGTGTCATTGAGTTGCTGACTGAAATAGAAAAGCCCGCGAAATTTGCTGACTGTTCCATAAAAAAGGGTTTCTCCTGTTTGATTATTTTTAATAAGGTTGTAGTTTTTGAAAGAAGAAATATTCAATACCAGTATATCATCACCTTTTTTTATTGTCAACTGATCGCCAAAAATATTTGTAAGATCTTTATGTCGTTTTGGAAAAACATTGTCAAATGAGCTTTTGGGAATTTTTTTTTCGGCATCTCCACAAGCACTCCATGTAATGATAGTTATTAAATAGAAACTGTAGCGTAGTGTTTTCATTTAATATGGTAATACTATTAACTGTTAACCCAATACCCCTAAGTTTTACTGCAATATTTTTTGATACTTATTACTATTGGTAGGATCGATCTCATTCAATAAGTTCACGACCTTCGATTTTTCATCTGCGAAAGCACCTGAAAAGACATTAATGATCTCATCAGACTTCGCATTAAAAAATACCTGTGTGCTGAAAGAAAGTGGTTTGATCTGATGCACCTTTCTTATTGATTCAATACTCTCAAATATTACCACTCTGCTTGCTTCTTTATTATCAGTCATTACATCAAGACCTTTGCGATGATAGTTATACATACATTCCCGTAAGGGTATAAATGATGCATCCAGCATATTGTTGATGAGCCAATACCTGTTCTGATCACTATCAAATGCTTTCCAGCCTTTTGCAGAGGAATTTTGAGCATTGTTTACAGCAGCTAAGGCTTTTTGTAAATGAGGAGTGCCTCCGTTCAAGGCAAATGAATCATAATCCAAACCGATGATCAAATAAGCATAAAACCCCAGTATAGATGTTAGTTCCGATGAATAGGTATTGTCATTAAATTCAAAAGGCTGGCTTTCAATATATCTAAACTGGATATCGTTATCATTAAAATTTAAGAGTACTGAATTATAAGACGATTTGAAAACCGGCCTTCGCGATTGGATCTGGAGTGTACCTCTGAAATCATCGCCAATACGTTCTGTAATATTTATCAGAATACTGCAATCAATACGTTCGTCATTTTTAAAAGCATCATTCGTCCATTTTTTATTATTCATAAATTCATATATGGCCGTTTGCATACTTTCAAATGCCCGTTTATCGGTTCCCTGAACTTGCTGTGATAATACCTGGATTTTACAGTTTAATTCTTGTGCCGTTATTACGGTTGCAAATGAAATTAGAAGTATGAAAACAATAATTCTGCGCAATTTGTTTATTTTTTTGAATTCTTAATTTCTAATTTATAATTCATAATTTCTTTCAAAATATCTTTCGCTGCTTCCGCTTTACTCTTTAACTCGAATTTATGGATTTTATTGTTTTTATCAATGATCGTTATTTTGTTGGTATCGGTTTTAAAACCGGCACCTTTGTCATTCAATGAATTAAGTACGATCAGGTCTAAATTTTTATTTTTTAGTTTAGTTTTTGCATTTTCAATTTCGTTTTCTGTTTCCAAAGCAAAACCTACAAGTATTTGATTTGATCTTTTTAATTTTCCCAATTCGCTCAATGTATCCTTTGTAGGAATTACCTCGATATTTTTTGATGCTGTTGATTTTTTTATTTTTTGCTTTGCTGTTACAGCAGGCTTATAGTCTGCTACAGCAGCTGATAGTATGGCAATATCAACATTTTTAAATGTTTTTATGGATGCATTGTATAATTCTTCGGCTGAAGTAACATCAATACGACTTATATTTTTATGAATTGTTTTTAGGCTATTGGGGCCGCATACCAAAGTAACATCAGCACCTTGTTCAGCCAGCTCCTCTGCAATAGCAAAACCCATTTTACCGGTTGAATGGTTACCAATAAACCTTACGGGATCAATTGCTTCATAGGTTGGCCCTGCGGTTACCAGGGCTTTTTTTTTTGAGAAAGAATTTTTTTTTGAGAATTCTTTTTCTAAAAATGAAACGATCTCTTCCGGTTCAGCCATTCGTCCTTCACCAATTAATCCACTGGCAAGTTCGCCGTTACCGGGATCAATAATTCCATTGCCGAACGATTGAAGACGTTGTAAATTTTCAATAGTTGCCGGATGTTTGTACATATCCAGATCCATTGCGGGAGCAACATATGTTTTACAACGGGCGGATAAATGAACGGCAAGGAGCAAATTATCACAGATACCATTGGCCATTTTAGCAAGGGTATTGGCGGATGCTGGAGCTATTACAATTGCATTGGCCCATAATCCAAGCTCCACATGGTTATTCCACTGTCCTGTTTTATCTTTTATAAAATCAGTTAATGCAGGATTTTTAGAAAGTGTTGAAAGCGTTAAAGGAGTAATAAAATCATGTGAAGAACGGGTCATCAATACTTTTACATTGGCACCTGCTTTTACAAGCAAGCGGATCAATACTGCTGATTTGTATGCAGCAATACTGCCGGTAACGCCAATAATGATGTTTTTACCTTTTAACATGGTTCTAAAATTTGACAGTCTGCAATTCAGCTATTGCTATGAATTATGAACCTGCCTACGACAAGCAGGCTGCCAAATAATGGTGTGCTCCCTCTCCCATGGGAGAGGGTTGGGGTG
>JBQTHQ010000128.1:0-27137 GCA_052389695.1 Bacteroidota bacterium
TTAATGGAAAAATGAAGATGAGTTTACTGAGTTCGAACTTTTAGGATAGAATATTCATTAAAAAAAGCGATTTAGATTAATCTAAATCGCTTTTTGTTGCATTTTATTCATCTAAATGCATCAGCGGGCTGGAAGTTACAACTTTCGAACCTCAAACCCCTTAATATATTGAATAACAGTAATTTAAAAAATATAAAAAATTCAGCGGAAACAAAAATAGATATTTTAGGCTGTTTTACCAAGGATTTGGTGGCTATTGATGAATTTCTAAAGCAATTAGAGAACTAACCCGAAAAAGCTAAAAAATCGCCTACGGCTGGATATTATTAGTAATTAAGTTGGCAATTACATTAGATGGGACAGCTTTCAGAATATCCCAGATGTTTTTTGTGACAGCTTTTAGCAAGGATGTATCGGGGGTTGATTTTTTTAAGTGGTTTTCAAGATAGTTGGTTTCGAATTTGAGCGTTTCAATATCTGAAGGATGTAGGTATTCTTGTAGGGTATCTATGCCTGTCTTTATTTTCTGAACTAATCTCAATAGATCTTCATTGCTAGTGCCGTTTATATCAATAGTTTGAACAGAATCCTTAGTGCTGATTTGGAACTGAAAATTTGAGTTATTTCCCACAGCGATATTGATAGGTTGAGAATTGTCCATTTCAACCGCTCTCAAAAAATTAAGTCCTTCGCTTTTTATCAAAAGTATTTTCATTCCCAATCCGGAATGTACATATCCATCCTGCAACTAATTCAGTCATAATTCGTGTAACAGTTGCTCTGTCTAACCCAATCGAAGCTCCTAATTCAATAGGCATGATATTAACGGAAAGAGGGCTTGATGGGGAGTGCTTGCAGGCAACCTCATAGGCTTTTTTTAAAAAAGCTATCTTTTCTTGTAGTTGTTTCTGAAGCATAAATCTTATTGATTTTACAATTAAGGCTTAAAGGCATTTTGAACAGAGAGATCGATCAAGCAAACAACAATCATTAATAAAGTAAAAATTACAGCAGCTAAAAAGCTTCTTTTACCAGAAGCATTATTTAAATTACGATATGCATTCCAAGAGTAATAGAACCAAACAAATGCACCTATTAAACAAATTAATCCAAAAATACTATAAAATATATATGGTCCACTGGAAAGTATAGTATCATTTGGGTTAATACTGGAATTTTTTAAATAGTTCCATTCAATAAGTTCTTTAAATTTCACCGGATCGAGGTATTTTAAAAGCGAAAGATTAATAAAATTGGTAAACAAGTACATATTATAAAGAGTGCCTCCATGATAAGCAAAAACAATTAGATAAGTCGTATAAGGTGATTTATATCCAAAAATATTCCATGATATTTTTAAAGCAAGTGAAGCAAGAAAAAGAAAAATGATGGGAGATAAAACGGAGTATATGAAATTAAAACTATTAAATTGCTTTTCATGTCCATAAACAGGAACAAGCCACACAACCATCAATATATTGCATAATATAAAATAAACAAATGCCTTAGTCAGAGCCTGTTCCTCTTTATTTTTTGATTGTTGGAGTAATTCTAAAGGATAGATTCTTGGAGAAGCAATGATATTAATCAGGTTAATAAAGAATCGGGGAAATTCTGTTTTTATTTCTGCTAAAATTTCTTTCATACTTTTTAAGTTAGATCAAAAGTAGAAATAAAAATTTATCTGGAGAGTTCCAACTGGCAGGAACTCTCCAAATATTCAGCTATTACATATTATTTGAGTGAAATATCCATAATACCCTCATTTTCAAATATGTTCATTTCTCCTCCCTGATTATACCTCCCATATTGAACAGCCTTTCCTTGCTCCGGCACTTCTATTACCACATCCACGTCATGCTGAAATTCATTGTTTCCTTTAAATTTCCCCCCTTTGGTAGCCTGAAAAATATAAATGAACGATTTACCTTTATTATTCATTTTTAATTTTTCCAAGTCTTTAGGGTTTAGTCCCAATTTATTAACCGAGTCCAGGAATATAAACTCGTAATTTGATAAATCATTCGGCAATGAATCCGAAACAAACAGATCAGGATGAGCAACCTCTTTATCTTTCAATTTGTCCTGAAGAGTTTTATCCAATTTTTCCTCTTTAGCTATATATAAGACCTTACCATGATTTCTTGCTAAATAACCTGCAAAATCAACGCACAGATAACTTTTTCCCATTTTAGGCATCCCGAATACCATTGCTGTGAATCCGGGTGCGGGGTCGCCAATAAACTCCAGCCATTTATCCTTCAACCCAAGAGTGTTAAATTGCAGATTGGCAAAATCAACACTACTCATAATTTTACCATCTTGAGAAGGGATTCCTTCAAGAGAAATAGGTTTCTTTTTAGTTTTTATGTACGTTTCATCAAGATCATCATAAGCATTTTCAAATCTCTCGATAATACTTTTTAGATGTTTGATCGTAGTGGGCCTTAAAAAAAAATATTTTGCATTTTTCATAGTATTAAAGGCGTTGATTGCAGCTTGTTGTATGGCAATAATATCTTTTGCCACAGGAGATTTTTTACCAATTTTTTTTTCCTGAATCGCCTTTTGTAACTCATCAATAAAAATTTCAAAGGTTTTTTTATAAAGTATTTTATCATGAAAATCTAAAAAGCGTTGGATGAAATGAATTTCATTGCCAATGGTAGAATATGGGTTTTCTTTCTTCTTTATATTATCTCTGACATCAATTATACCTTTTATAATTTGGTGTTTTTGCCCAATAATATCTGCATTAGCACCATCAATTATCAAAGCATTATCATGCAAATCATATAGTGTTTTTGTATCCAGCTTTTCAAATTCTTTTTGGAATAGTACTGTCAATTGTTTTATGAGTGCATCTTTCCTTAATATAAGATATGGTTTGTGTCCCTGAACTTTAATCTCATGTTTTACATTATTCAAGATCTCAGATAGCTGATCCTCGGTAAAGTTTTTGTATTCTTTTACTTCCCTTTTCGCTGCATCCATTAAACGCTCAAGTTTCCTCAAGTCCATATCACGTTTCACTCCATCAAGTCCCTGAGATTTTATGAACTCTTCCAACTTTTTAAACGTAAGATCAACCATACGTTTTAAGTCCTGCTCATTTTCATATATGCTCCAGTCATTACCACTGTCGGTCTTAGCCATAATCACCGAATGCGATCGTTGTAATACTATTGGCAGGTTTTCACGGCCGATTTCCTCTATTGATTTAAAATAGTTCTCCGTTGTTATTTTCTTTCTCTTCATTATGCTGCGAATTTTAAGTGCTTTAATTGTGATTCTAATTCTTTGATTGTAATACTTTTACTTTTATCTATCTTCTTAATGTGAGATGGATCGTAATTGAAAACAAGCATTTCTGTTTTCTTTTTATCAGTATGTTTTGTTACAGCAACTGATTTTTCTACTTTTTTGGTTTTCCATTTATACTTTTTAATAAACTGATTCAGTATAGGAGAAGGATAACTGCTTAAAAGGAATTTACCTTTAACCCTTACAAGTTTATTCAGCAAGTCTTTGTAGTTCTCTTCTGAATAGCCTTCGTAATGCCCCATGTCAGAACCGATATAAGGAGGATCACAATAAAAAAAGGTATCCTTTGCATCACAGCGGTCAATCACTTTTAAAGCATCATTGTTTTCTATCTGTGTACTCCTCAGCCGATCAGCATAGGCTTTTGTAAAATCGTCCCTCTTATTGGCAAGAGCCTTTTCTTTGGAATCTGTTTTTCCGAATCCCCATGAACCGATCATTCCGGCAAAGCCCTGATTGGTGAGCGTCCATAAAGCCCATGCGCGTTTCACATCTGAAAACAAGTCAGGATGCTCATACACAACCATTGCATTTTTATATAACTCACGAGAATGTAGCGTTGATTGGATTTCCTTATGCAATTCAGGAAATTTCTGTTTGATGACCTTGAAAAAGTTGATCACTTCGGAATTCATATCATTGATTACTTCAACCGCCGACTTCTCTTTAGCAAAGAAGAGTGCACCGCCCCCAAAGAATGGTTCGCAATAAAGGCTATGGTCAGGAATAAGCCCCAATAAATATTTAATCATTGTCTGTTTTCCTCCGTAATAGGTGATGGGTGTTTTCATTTATGCAGCTTGTTTAAAATTTAATAGTTCTAATTCCAATTCGAGTGTAAGCACTTTTAAAGTGTCATTTGGAATAATTAGTTCATTTGATGCTATTTTACCAAGTAATTTTTCTGCAATAGCTTTTACCACCGGTACACTTACTGCATTGCCTAATAGTTTGTAGCGTTGGGAATCTGATATTGTTTCAACCATGCCATTAAAGAGCCCGGGTTTTGTCCAGTTGTCTTTAAATCCTTGTAAGCGTTCACATTCAATGGGCGTGAATCGTCTTAAATTATTTTTAGCGATGGTGTATTGCTGTACCCCTGTGGCAATTGTATTTGCCTTTCCTTTCCCGACACGCCCCCTTCGTTTATTAGCTTCTAAAAATGACAGGTTAATACTATCTCCTCTTTTAGCAATGGCATATCCTGTATGTGTTGCTTCAGGAACATGAAATACTCCATTCTTTGTCCAGTTATCCGGAAATCCCTGCAATCGTTCACATTCAGTTGGTGTTAAGCGTCTTATTCTTTTATTTACTAAATAATTTCCGGTTTGAGAACCACTTCCGTAACCGGAGGATTTTATTGTTTTTGACAATCCATTTTTAGATTCATACACCCGGTTATGTTCAGCTTCGCCTTTAGTTAGCTCACGTAATATTACCATACTGTCTTTTTGAACAGTAGTTAATTGATTCGCAATTTTATCCTTTTGTAATTCAAGTTTTCCGCCTTCACCTTTGTAGTTGCGTGTACGATACGCGGCTCCATTTACAATCAAAGGATTACGAATCCAGTCCTGTTGTGTATTTAAGGTGGGTGCATTTTTCATTTGCCCACCTTTCCATTTGGTAGAAGAACCTTTCCAATGCAATACGTATGGGGAACGGTGTGTACTTTCTCCAACTTTGGTATCAATTGTCGGGCTTATACTTTTCCTTTGAGATTTTTTTTGATGGAACGCATCACCTCCTTGAGAGCTTTCTCCGATAGGAAATATTTGGGATCGGGGTTTTCCTCTAATACATCCGACAAAGTAAACCCGCTCTCTGTTTTGGGGTAAAAACCAGCTAGTATTAAGCAATTGCCATTGGATGTCATAAAGCCCAAGGTCGGCAAATGTTTGCAGTATGATTTCAAAGTCTTTGCCCTGGTTACTGGAGAATAACCCTTTGACATTTTCAAAGATAAAAACATCGGGCCGGCATTCACGGATGACCCTAACTGCCTCAAAAAAGAGATTGCTTCGTTTTCCCTTAAGCCCTTTTCGTTTGCCAGCAATGGAAATATCCTGGCAGGGTGAACCAAAGCAGATAATGTTAGGTTGCTGGATTTTTTTTGTGTTAATTTTTGAGACATCGCCTAGGTTAATTGAGTTTTTAAAATTGTATTGATAATTAGCAATTGCATATTTATCGATTTCCGAAAAATAATGTTGTTTGATATGATAGCCACCTTCTTCTAATCCTTTTGAAAATCCGCCTGTTCCGCTAAATAAATCAAGCAAGACAATGTCATTTTTTGTTGACTTGGATTCACTGAATTTATTTACACAGAACTGTTGTTCGGATTTATAAGGATCATCTATTCCATTTAATCCTTCATCCGCAAATGAATAATGTCCATCTTTTGTGATGATGATGTGATCGATTAATTCAATATCAAAAGATTTAGCGGCTTCTTTTAATTTTTTTGTAATAGTGATATCCGAATTACTTGGTTGTAACCTACCACTGGGATGGTTATGAGAAATAATAATACCTGTACTTAAACTTTTTAAAGCTCCAGCTAAAATCAAACGAGTATCCACTACTGTACCTGTAATGCCACCGACAGAATGTTTGGTATATCCAATCACATCGCCAGAATTATTTAAATACAAAACCATCATTTGTTCTTGAAGTTCCAGTTCTCCAGGATTAAAAATCTTCCTTAATATCCTAGCGGCTTCTTCTGATGTTTTGATTGTTTGCCGTTCTGATTTTTTAACCGGATTGATATAGCTTAATTTTATTTCAGGTAGTTTCATTCGTTTTGTATTAAAAGCAGGATGCTTTAAACACATCCTGCTTTTTTGTTTTTCATCTTAACTGTAAACTAAGTTTTTACGGTTCTCCCAAGTGTTGTCAAAGTTTTTATTCCCATCCGCCCATTGGTAGATTAACACACCTTTATTATTGGTGATCTTTATGATAGCACACACAGTTAAATTTTGGTTTGCACCCGGATTAGCAAATCCTTTATAGACAACATTGTTATTGCTTTCATCAATTATCTTTGGTTCAAAAAATAATTTATCGTTTAAAGAATTCACTTTATCCTTCATGTCGCTAACACTGTTTTTTATGTTTACGATCTCGGTGTTTCCTTCTATTTGTTTTAATTCTGTTGCAAGCCCTGCCGGACTTGTACTTTGTAACATATCCATTAGCTTGTCCCGCAGATCATCCACTGATGTGCTTGCCGGAGCATTTACATCAAGTTGGTCAATGAAAATGTTGTATAAAGCCCCCTGTCCGATATCGATCTTGATAATGGTATCCCTCAATACCGTTACTTCAATGATCTGATTTTTCAAAACGTAACGGGGTACGTTATTGGTGACTATTTTTAGGCTTGAGCCATTGTTAATTATTTGTGTTGGCATTTTTACTAGTTTTTATTTTGGTTAGTATTATTGTCTTTTATCGCATTTGATATCACTTCCCCGATAACAGCCCCAAAGAACCCTCCGATCATTACATATGGAACTGCATCCTTTGCTGTTTCCTTTGCATAGAAATAACTGATCAGGGAAGCTGCGAGGGTTATCGTTGATACAATTGTTTTCTCTTTCATTATTTGTTAGCGTTGATATAAAGTGTTGTTGAAATTCCGGAGAGTATTAAAATTCCTCCGGCAAGCAGTTTATTCTGAAGTTTTTTCCTCCGTTGTTGTTTATATGCCGTTTGCAAGTCCTGGGTAAGTTTCCTTTCCCGCATAAGGTTTTCCTCCATTAGATTTTTCACCTGTAAGAAAGAAGAATCACAGATTACGATTTGCTTAGTTTGGGTTGCAAGCAGATCTTCATACTCATATATTGCTGTTTCATAAGTGCAAGTTGTACTATCCACTATGGCAACAAAGTCAATTACCTGTTTTTTCAGAGAGTCACAATCAGACAGCCTTTCTGTTACTGTTTTTCCTATGGTGTCCTTCTTAGCCGAATTAAGAACCTCGTTTTTTGAAATTCCTAACTTGAACTTGTAGTCGCTAAGTTTTACTTTTGTCTGATCCAATTCATTCTCCAAGCTGTCACATTTGTTTTGAAGAACAAACATTTCACTTTGATATTTACTCTCGATTGCTTTTAACTCTGCTTCAGCATATATGATTTTATTCATCTTGGGTTTGATCTGCCTGTCTCGTGAACAGGTATCAAACAACACGCAAGTGCTTAAAAAAGTTAATAGCGTTAAAAAGGAAATGGTTATTGGAAATCGTTTCATATTTATTTTTTGTTTTAAGTATTAATTATTTTTCATTTGAAAAATTCTTGCTTCTTTTTTCAAGGGAGTATCCGAAGGTTCCGGCTCCGATCATGCTAATAAAGGCGTAGAACATATACTCAGGAACTTCTACTCCTAAGAACTGTTGCCCCACCCAACTGATGATGGACATTAGCACATAGATCAGCGTGATCACTTCACGCAGAGAAAAATTGCCATCCTTGTCCTTCATAATTTGGTGGATGATGTCTTTAAATTTCATTGGTTCTTGTTTGGTTTAAAAATGTTAATGAATGATTCGGATATCTGTTCCGCTATGGTTTTTAGTTTTTCGCTACCCATCCATGTTAAATAGCCCGCAGCAATCAGTCCGATAATTCCTGCACCTAATGCAATGCGCCTGAAGGTCTCTCTTTTTACTGCTCTAAAATCAATTAGGGAATAAGTGAACTTGTTTCCATATAACTTGTGGTGTCGTTTACAGAGCAACAAGAACTCATCAAAAGCTTTTGCATTTTCAAACACTTGGCATCCGGCAGAATATTTATCCACCAGCTTTGTCTTCCCCTTAGAACTTGCCCTGTGAATATTGATCCCGAAAAATCCGGTGGATTTGTTACCGTTTAAAAAGTCAAGTTTTGCATCCCTGTCATAATCACGTAGGATCGTTACCGGCTTTTGTTGTACTAATGCTTGGTATTGTTCCCGGTGAAGTCCAAGAGCATATGCATCCCTGAATTGACCTTCTGAAAGGATTGCAGTACCTTGGGCCTGAATTGGGTTTTTGAGCCAAAATGTTCCCGGATCAGTTGTTGCTTTGTAGACATGATAGTTCCATTTAAGTGCTGAAACTTTATAGAACACATGTATCTCATCATCAAAACGGTTCGGGATAACACTTTCTGATCTTAACCCAACAATATTGAGTTCAAAAGGTCGTGTGAATAGCTTGAAACCTTTGCTGCGAAGTATCGCTCTTAGTTTTCCTAATACCATTTTAAGCAGCTTGTCCTAAATCGGGTTCGTAATTGCGTAGCCAGTCCTTTACATCAAAGCATGGACAGGCTTTTTTTACCCCGGCAAAATCCCGGTGTCCGAGTACTTCAGCGTTTGGATATTTTTCGGTCAGCTGCACGATTTTGTCAAACATGGCATGCTTTTGCGATTCGCTTCTGTTATCCACAGGTTTTCCATCCTTATCAATTCCACCGATGTAGGCAATGGATATACATTCATTGTTATGATGATAAACTCCATAGCTGTTTTTCTTTTCATCCAGTAACTGCACAATAGAGCCATCACGTTTGATCAGGTAATGATAGCCGGGGGTATCTCCCCATTTGCGTACTTCTTTCCAGTATTGCCTGATGGATTCTAAAGTCGTACTAGTAGGCGTTGCTGTGCAATGCACCACGATGTATTTTATGTTTCTTGGATTTTTCATTTTTTATCCTTTTGCTCGTTTTATAAATAATTAATTGTTTTGGTTAGCACTAAATAATACGCTCCGTTGTTTTCAAACATGGTGTGATCATGGCGTTTGCAAACTTCCCTGCCAAGTACTGTTTTGGGTGGTACTTTAATTGCTTTTACCGGAGTGACCCATACAGTGGCAGTTTCAACTGTAATTAAGGATTGGGTGTCTAAACCTGACAGCGACCATTTGTTGCCATCGTAGTTCAGCCCCATTCTTGAAAAGTGTAAACGGATTGCTTGTTTTTGTTTTTCGTCAGTAAAGCTGTTTAGCAGACCGTTTACAAGAGTTTGTCTTACCCCATTTATGGTGTAACGGGTTTTAAAAATATCGCCAACTGCTGAATAATCTTCTTTACTTTTTAGTTTTGATAACGATGTGTTAAGTGTTGTAAAGTCCTTTTTTACAGCAGCAGAATAAAGTTCCCCGGCTATTGAAGCAGGATTTAATCCTCCTCCCTGGACTATTACATTGAACGTGCTTTCATCCATTACAACAGGTAAATTTACTTTTGTAAGTGCCGCAGTTGTTTCGCTTCCAAAATCCCCATCTGCTCCATACTTAGGTAGAATCTGTTTGCCATGCTTTTCAATTAAGGCATCCTGTAATTGTTTCACTCTTGCCCCCTTGCTTCCTTTTTTAAGTGGAAATTCATCATTACGTTTGGGAGCAGAAGGAATGGAAAAAGAACTTTTACTCGGTGGTGTTAAGTCGAGTTCAGGGGGATTTTCGGAATCATTTTCATCCCTGCCTTTAGAATCGGTCTTTGACCGCCACCACTGATATCCGAAATAACCCAATGTTCCTGTAGCTGCTACACTTAATCCAATGAGCAAAATCTTTTTGCCATTTCCCTTTTGCGGTGATTGCTGCTTATCTATTGTCTGCTCCATTTTATCTTGCTTTTGCTGTTATAATCTTCATCCACTCCTCGTACTGCCCGAATTCACTTTCACTTTTTAGATCTTCAAGCATGTTCGTTCCATAGAGTTTTTTGTACTGGGTTGTCATTTGAATGAAGGCACTTTGAGATGGTATTTCGTTAAAGACTGCAACAATTGCTTCGCCATCTGTTCCTGAAAAAAATCCGTATTCCTTATCAAAAGCCGCCTTCATTCGTTTTGCCCATGCCTCATATGCAACTGTTGGCGGTGCTTGTCCTTTTTTCTGTGGCTTTGCTGCAAGGATTTGGATCATCTCATTGTACTCGGTGCTTTGAAGCTCATCGCTCATGTTTTTTATCAGGTTCCCGTTATAGAGTTTCTGATATGACTTTACGATTTTGGCAAATTCATCCTTACTGCTAACCTCACGTAGAGTATCCCTGAGCATTGTTGTATTTGTTCCCGGCCAGCCATCATTTTCAAATGACATTTTAATTTGCTTGGCAATTGTTGCTGAAGTGCCATCCTCAAAACTTTTGTTTTCTTCTTTGTTGGCGATGCGGTCTAAAATGATCTTTCTTCCTATGAAGATTGTCCCGCCAAGTGCAATTGCTCCAAGTACACCAACCAACAGTTTTTCTTTGAGTGTCCATTCTCCCTGCACTTGTTGTCCCGGCATAACAGGTACAACCGTTTGAGGCAGCAGGGTGGGGGCTGCTTTCAATGCTTGTATTCTTGCTAATGCGGGTAACATCTTTTATTAAGTTTTAATTTTTAATTGCCAGCGGAGGTTCTCCGCTTATACACCTAATGCACTTTTTGCCATTGCCAGTTTTACCGGGTCGTTTTTTACTATGTATGCGAGTTTCTCCAGTTCCTTTGCACTTAATCGCTGTGCAAGGATGGTAAGTGATTTCATTTTTGAATCTGCTTCACTTTCAGTTACTGCTTGGATACTGAAGTCATAATTGAATTTTGCCATTATTTTATCTTTTAGACAGTTGATTTCTAAGGGCAGTATTTTTTACTGCTTTTAAAAACTTCTGTTTTTTGTTAATGATTTAGCTGCCGACTGCGTCCTTGAGGGTTTGCTCTACGTTGATGTTTAGCAGTTCGGCAACAGGTTTTAGTTGTGAGGTATCCTCTTCCAGTTTTGTAATGACTTTGGTTAAAATTATAATCTCATCATCTTCAAAACTCTCGGCAATGCTCTTCATAAAATTGATGTAGCTTTTTTCTTCATCACTCAGCACAACTGCTTCTTCAACACCATTTGCTTTCTTTTTAAAACTGACCTCGGATTGGATAGTAGAGGATTGTATGTTTGCTTTTTCCTTATTATCCTGTTCAATGATCCCGGCTAATGATTCCCCTCCTGGTAGTTTGGAAAGCATCTGTGGATTACGCCTTACAAAACCTTCAACTACAACTGATGCTAATTCGCCAAGGTTTACATTTCCTAAAAGCAGTTTTTTATTTCTGAAAACCAGTAGTTCGGCTTCTAGTTTTTCTGCATAACTTTCTGCTTCTTTTAATTGGTTCTTGGTTTGCTCCAGTTCTTTTTTGATCAGGTCATGTTCCCATTTATCCCGGTGCGTTTGTAATTTCTCCTCAATCCGGTTTTCAATTTCAAGACCATTGAGAGCTGTCGATACAGTTACCTGTGGTTTTGGCTCATCCATTTTTTTTAAGCGGTAGCTGTACTGATCATTCTTAGGTGAAGTTGAAGAAGTTGAATAAATAAGAATTCGAATTTTCTCGGTATCCTCTGTCATATAATCTTCGTAAGAATCAAACTCAGCCACATCATTGGTTTTTTGAACCACTTTCAAATTATCTACAAAAATTTCATAATAGCGCGGGCTTCCTTTCTCAGCCTGCGTTTGTAGATGCAGCTTTAGCTTATCTATTTTTAACTGGTCGTAATTTTCTGTTGTTACTGACATTGCTCGTTTTCTTTTATTATTTTACACTTTGTATGCTTTGGTATTATCTGAATGAAACGGACGTTATTTAAAGCTCCTGAATAATTCTTTATTGTAATCTGTCCCTGATGTTCGTATAGCTGTTCATTGGTCTTGTTCGCGCTTAGGTCGAACTCACCAAATTCAGAACTTACATTCAGGTTATCTGCCCTATCAACTAAGATGTAGAACTGGTTATAAGCATCGATCTCAATTTTTTCGCCTGGTTGTAAAACGATGTGGCGAAACCGTATATAGTAGTCATTGCCGTATCCAAGTTCCTCCATCCTTCGGGGGATATATTCAAGGGCAAGCGTTATTGTCATTTTTTCTCCTTTCAATTTTAATCACATTCCTCTTCCATTTCAACCCACACATAAACACTTACCACATAATCAAAGTTGATATTGAAGCTTTCACCAATCTTATCTTTTAAAACGCCCTGTAAAATAGTGCTATCAGCATTTACTTCAATCTCTTCTTCTTCAGCTTTAGTTTTATGAGTGAATTCATTTGCTTGCCAAAATCCTTGTAAAGAGTAATCTCCTTGAGGGATATTTGTATCAGCAGTGATGTCTGTGGCATAAAAGATATTAGCCTTTTCACAGCTTTGCAGTTTTAATTCTGCAACTATTAAATTTGGATTTACTGTTATTTCCATTTGCTTTAAATCTTTTATGGGCCTACTGCACCTGAACCGCCTGATCCTCCTGTCCCCCCGGATCCGCCCGAATCATCCGGCACGAAAATTCCTATTGGAGTTGCTTTTGCTAATCGAAAACCTGTTTCAATTCCAATGATTCGTTTTGCACCTTTTGGTATTTTTATTTGAAAGTGTTTAACCTGTCCTAATTTTGTGATCCTAACCTGAGCCACAATTACTTTTTGCTGCATCATGATAATTCCTCCATTTCACAGTCCATGTAAAGGGAAACCCTGTAAGCTCCGAATGTTGTCCGAAGATCATTGGTATCAGTATAAACAACCTTAACGCCTCCATTCCCCGGGTTAACATCCCCTAAGCAATAGTATCGGCAATTTGGTGGAACGTTTACTCCCGACATAAGTAACTTGCTTTCGTAATTATCAGGGAAGTATTCTTCCTTATTAATTTCAATTTTTTGGGATCCCCTGAAATACATTAGGTCATCCCTGTCTGATGTCACCAATACACCTTTAATAATTTTGATATTCTTATCCAGCTCAAAGGTCTTGCTTACCGTTTTGTTTGCTTCAGTTACCTGAAGGTCAAATCTCTTTTTTACCGCTTTCAACATTTTCTTACCTTTTAATAATTGTATTTTTATAAAAAACCGTCTCTGACGGTCAGGTTAATCGAGTCGCAACCCTTATCGGGCTGCAGACTCTTAAACCTGAGATCACTACGGAGTAGTGATAGTTCCATGCAACCCGACATACAATTGCGTCTTTGGGTCTAATCCTTCCATTGATCCCAGATCAATTGTTGCCTCCACCAAAATATCATCGTGGATCATTCTTGGGTTTGCAAGTTTGTAATAACCAAGAGGCACATTGGTCATGTTCTTGGTTTTGAAGATTGTATTCACTGTTTCGGGAATGATGATCTTCTTGTTGCTTTTTAAACTGAATTCGCCATTTGCAATTGCTGCAAAATCCTCAAGACCTCCATAGTTTGCACCTATTACTTTATCCTTGGTTGTGTCTGTGGGAACAGCAGCAAGCAGGAAAATTCCGCTTACAAGCAAGGCTTGGTTTTTTGGAAGTTTTGCATTGCTGATGTTTCTTAAGCCCACTTCTTTGTCGTCCTGGGTTTCAAACATCTTAATGGTTTTTGAGTTTACAGGTTTGATGCTGTAGATCACAGTATCTGCAAGGCGTAATTCTCCTTTTAGTAAACCATCTTTAATGTGCTGTGGCAATTCATTAAAGTGTTTTTCCATTTCAGCACGTGATCCTTTGCTTGCAGGTGTGCCGCTTGCAAGTTTGTTCATCGTGCGCATGCGCTGGATTGGATTCATGCGTTTGAGTGCGCCAAGCAACTCTTCCTGATCAACAGCATCAAGTCCCAAAAGGGCTCCTGCGTTGTTGTATTCTTCTATTCCTTCTAATGCTCCTAACATAATTTTTTATTTTTTAATTGTTATTATTATTTTCTCTGATGTGATGATGAGGGAGTTTTTATTTTTAAAAATTCAGGTCTTGTACATCTGCCATTCCTATGATTTGATCCTCGCCATTAAATTTCCCGGAAACAGATTGTTTGGTTTCAAACTTTTTTGCTGATTCAGCCACCTGTTTTTCAATGCGGTCTAATGCGCTAAAGTCATCGTTTGCACCTTCCAGTTCTTTTGAGTTTGGATAGGTGAAGTATTGAACCTCGCCAACACCATTTGTTGCTTCAGATGACTCTTCGGCTTTCTTTTTTGGTTTGATAATTTTATCAAGGAACAATTTGCGTTTGAATTCTTCTTTGAATGCTTCCATTCGTTCTTTCACTCCTTCAAATCCATCTTTCCCGGTTCCACTCATTCCTGAGATTGCCTGATATCCTCCTGATGCCATCATCCCAAGTCCAAAGGCTGAAGTTCCTCCACTATTCATGTAATGACCTGCGCCTGTAACGGCAACACCAACTAAGAAAGAAGCTCGTCCTAAGATTGCACCTGCAAGACCTCCACCGATTGCACCAATGAGAATATCTCTTCCTGTTGCAAGGGCTGTTTGTTTTACATCCCCTTTACTTGCAGCTACTCCTTCGAGTACCTGTTTCTTTTGAGCCTTTTTTTCATATGAATTTTTCTTTTCCATTTTTCTTTTGCTTTTTATTTATTCTCTTCGCTTTAATTATTAAAGCAATGCGACTGCTTGTTTTTTTTGGTTTTTACTTTTAAAGTTTGATCGTCCTCCTTTCCTTTTTTTCTTTTTGCTTTTCGGAATACCGGAAAGGGCAGGTTTTGTATTTGATGAATTTGGCTTATCCTTTTTCATAACCCGGTATCCAACGTAAGAGAGAATAAGCACTCCTGTTCCAATGGATGTAGGTAGTAACCATTTTTTATGCTTTGCCCAAAACCCCACAGGTGCATCGGGTTTAGTTTCCGATCCTGAATCCGCTGAATCTGTCGAGGCAGCTTCACTTGGTATTTGCGTTGGTCGTTTTACAGGCAATTCTGCGCCTGGACTTTCTTCTGCTTGTGCTGCACTGGAGGCTGCACTACCATTTGATGAACTTCCACCCGACCCACCTGATGAAGAAGTGCTAGTTGCAGTTTGTATTGCAGGTTCTGTTTCAATTAATACAGAGGCTGAACTGTCTGGAATTTCAGCAGGAGCCGGAGTTGCCCCTTCTTCTTCAAAATCTTGTGACTCTTTAGATTTCTTAGGAAAGATGTTTCCGATACTTTTTAAAAGCCCTGCAATTGCTCCTAGTATTCCTGTCGCTGCTGCAACGCTTGCTGCTGTTGCAGGTTCTCCGAGTGACCCCAAACCATTAAATACTCCTGAGAGTTCATCCTGGTACATCTCCGTTCCAAGGATTTGTGAAATGGAAGAATGCTCATTTATTCCATCCATCATATCAGGTATGTAACCCAGACCGTTTACTTCCTTGTTTTTATTTCCCTTTCCTGTTAGGATCGCTTTTTTTAAGTTTTCAGGCTTGCCACCTAATCCATGAAAGATCTGTTCTAAGCGTTCTCGTACTTTTTTTAACCGTGCAAATTTGTCCATATCAATTCCTCTTTTTTGTGCTTCTGCATTAGTTAAGTATGCATATTTTATGCGGGAGGCGATTTTAAATACATTTAGTTTTGCTGAAGCCAGTACCCCGGCTCTTAAAACAGCAGTTGCCGGATTAACACGATTTAAAACGTGTATAGCTTTTTTTGCAACTGTTTTTACTTTGGTAACAATCTTTTTTAGCCCACCTTTTTTAAACAATTTTCCAAGGTCTGACATTGCTTCACGATCATCATACACGCCTATTAGGTCGAGTTGATCTGTGTTTTTGTTTTCTGTGGAGTCATACACTCCGTTTAAATATTCTAAATCCATTTGTGTGTCTTTTTTTTCACTGTATGGTTCTTCATAATCAAATTCTCTCACCACGCAGTCGATTGTTATATAATTTACGTCACTTAAAGGAACAATAGGGTAAATGTGCTGGAAGCGATCTTCCTTGTATTTTGTAATCCGGAGCAGATGCCTGATCTTTAAATTGCTCAGAATACTGCTGATAAATGTTGTATAACAATCACAATCCACTCCCTGTATGTTTCCTCTGTCATGCCACGCTCTTGCCGGGCTTCGTATCTGCTCTTTTCCATCTTCATCTTTTTTGTATGCGATGTGGTCATAAACAAATTGCCATATATTTCTGCAAGTCTCAGGAACAGAGTCCCCTTTTAAAACAAGAGCAATTTTTTTTGTGTGAAACAATGTATCTCTTACCACCTGCGGAATAAATTTTATGGTATCCGCTACTGTCGCGCCCTCTTTTTTTGTGATTGAGGTGAGCATTGCTCTTGGAAAAAGATGATCGTATTCTTTACCGCTTTTTACCTTTACCTGATCTCGTCTTTCCATTTTTTATTTTGCCTTGCTTAATATAACTGTATCGCTTTTTGAGTAGGGCATCTTTTTCCATCCAAGATCAATTGTTGTAAGGGTTGTTATATCCACTTTGGTAGCTTGTCCACTTTGCACTGCTTGTATTAATCCTCCTGAAAGAGAGAAAATATTTATCATTGGAATCTTTATAAGAATTTGATCGATCACTGCCTCACCAAATGCGGGGATGCTTATATCTTTATCAACTACCTGTGAAGAGCCCACCGTTGTTCCTTTATAAACCAACTTGATAAAAGGGAACTTAATTTTAAATGGTGTCCTGCTTGGATTTTTAAGCTGTACATCAACCCTGATTGTTAGCCCGGTAAGATCAATCTTGTGTATTTTAGCTCTTGGCACAGTTTCAAGTTCTGCGCTCATTTTATTTAGCCTGACAACATAAATTGTTCCTCCGACTAATGCACCTGTTGCTACCGTTCCAATTACTATTTTTTTCCAAGTTTCCATTATTTTTTCTTTAACCGTTCACTGATATAATCTCCTCCCACTTTGAAAGCCATCCAGATTAATCCTCCCGCAAGTGCTTTCAGGACATAATCTGCAAGTCCTGAATAATCTAAGTTGGCAAGCAGTATTGTCCCGGTAAGAAAAATATTGCTATCGGTATTCATATGATTTTCTTTCATTGACATTTGATTTTCGTGTTAAATTTTCCTTTTTTCATTTTCACAGGACAAAGGTGCAACAGGGCTTTAGAATGGTTTTCGTATTAATTCAATCGAATTAATTTAAATGCACTTAGTGTCAAAAAGTGTTACTTAAATGAACTTTACAATTGTACTTTTGAGGGAAAACAAAGTTTATCTATTAAAAGCATTACCTGATTTACTGTATAGCATCTGCCTTGGGCTTTGCCAAGTTCTATTTCAAATGGGGCGATCCATTTCTTAAATGTGATGCGTGATATTCCGTATAATGTCCTGAGTTCTTTAGGGGTATAGGGGCGGAGCATGAACTCCTCTGTTTTTATATCTGACATTGTTTTTTAATTTTTTAAAAGTTTGACTTGAATGGTGATCTTGTGGAATAGCTGTAATAGTTCACCATCAACCGGATTTAAAAGTTCGTTGTGTATTTCAATA
Organism: Bacteroidota bacterium; assembly: GCA_052389695.1. Lineage (GTDB taxonomy): Bacteria > Bacteroidota > Bacteroidia > 2-12-FULL-35-15 > 2-12-FULL-35-15 > 2-12-FULL-35-15. The sequence goes on from JBQTHQ010000128.1 coordinate 17,606, forward strand.
AAGAGTTGAACATGGGGTGTAGTAACAAACAAAAGCAGTTTTTTAGCAATGAATCTAAGCCCGGTAAGATGACAGGTGTGAGTTTCTTCACGCTCTTTTACAAGCATATAGAATTCATTTTCTCCCTCTGCTAATGTTTTACCCCAATGAGAAATGCTATCCGGCTTATGTTTTGCAAAGCTTTTGTAAATGCATAATTCTTTTTCAATAATGTTTATACTTTGCAGTTCTGATTCAAAAGAACATTCAAGAGTATTTAAAAGGGTATTGTAATGAGGTACTTTCCTTTCAAAGTAAAAGGCAAGGTTTAAATACCTCGCAGCCTTTTGAATATATTTTAAAACCTTTACACAGGCCATAGCCCAGTTAGTTTTTTTACCTGTAATAATTTCGTTTTTTGCTTTTGCAATTGATTCTGTTTTCATGGGTTTGTATTTTTATGATTTATAAATTGAATTATTTGATACTTAGTTCATGTAGTTTATTCCTACCACAGTTGAGTTAAGTACCTGCACTAAATCGAATTGACGCTCTTCGATCAGCTTACTGCGGAAGACTGCATAAACCTCCTGAGTTGGGATATCCATGTATTTTACAACTGCCTTGGAAAGTAAGCGTATACCTTTGTTGTATTCAGGCACTAACTTTCTTTGTTCCTGGACTTCATTGTACCATCTCTGAGTTCCGGTGATACCATTTTTGTAGTTGATGTTTAACCAATCAATTGGTTTGCTTACATAGCGTCCTTTACCACGAGCGAGGTACCTTTTTACAAGGCAAACCTTTTCTAAGAATTCTGTTAAGGCTTTTTGAGAAACACCTTTTTCATTGAAATATTCTTCGATTAGTTCTTTGAATTGGCTGATCTCTTTTTTAGAAAAAGACCTGTTTACCCAAAGTGCTGCTTGAGCAAAAAGCCATGCCGTTGTAATGTACTTTTCGGCTACCGAGATTTTTTTGTTGGAATTTTTTACTACTCTTAAAGGAGTAAATCCTGCTGTCTGAATTTTTCTTAATGCTGTCATTTTTGTTAATTTTTATTGATAATTATTTAGTTAATTCTCTGTTTGGTTATTTTGACAGCACAAAGGTGGGATAGTGGTATATAGCACTTTCCGCCAGATCAACCATAATCAACATGATGGTAGTTAGTAGGAAATAATAGTGGGTGGAATGACCATTTCTGCACAAACTGTATGCAGATGTATGAAACGGCACCTAAATGATACTTTGCTTAAAAAAAGTCAAAAAAAAGCCGGTGCATTTGCATCGGCTTAATAAAATGATACTGAAATTATTTTTCTAAAACTGGTATTGATTTAGAAATGTATTGAAGTTGATTTACTATATAATCAATACAGCCATCAAGCCATTGAATAAGCTCGTTTTGACTTCCCAAAATATTATTATGACTGGCTTTTTTATGCCATTGAGAGGACATGGCGAAGTGGAACGCTTTTAATTCATCAGTATTATATAGAGTGTTCGTTGGATTAATATCTGTTTGGTTTTCAAGATTAAAATCTACAATAGTTTCTTCTTCGACAAACTTCTTCGGAGGTTTTAATTCATTCAACTGTTTAGGAAAAATATTATGAACATGCCAATGAGGTTGGGCGTGATCCTTAGTCCCTTCATCGATCATCCATTCGGCTCTTAATACCTTTCTTTTTTGATCGCTAGTCACTTGACCTTGGTAAATTCTTATTCCAACATGATAAAGGTAATAGTGTGGTTTTTTATTTATTTTTTTTAAAATTAACGAAAAACCAATCCAATATGGCTCATCATTTGGAGCTTTTAAAAGTGGAATTATAAATTCTGTCCGTGAATTTTCTTCATCACTAATGTAAATGCCACCTTCTCCTGCGGTGAAAGAATACACTTTTAAATCAGTTACACTAGAAACATTATCAATTTCAAGATCTTTCTTTCCTAACTTTTTTTTAAGAAGTTGAGTGATAGGATTTACTAGGGCATCAGGAGAAAGCATTTTTTTTAAATCCATTAGTACCTTTTAAAAGTTTGTTGGGTTAGATGGTTCAAACGATTAAAGTCAATTGTTTCGCCTTTGCTTAATGCTAATCCAAAGTATGCAAGTTCATCTAATAATGCGACATCAAAACGTTTGTCAAATAAATCAGGTATAGGCATGTGATCAATAAATTTGGATGCTAAATACCATTGACCACCTCCAATTTGTTTTGATAGAGCATTTAATAGGTCATCAATTATTGACATTGAAAACACTGCAACATAACCATAACCAATATTTTCATTTGCCAGCCATTTATTCATATCACGAGGTAGCCAAACATGTCCACGCTCAACAACAAAATTCCCTTTTTTATCATATGCAAGTGAACCTGCTTTCCCAAATTCCTTGGTAATAATTTTAGGCGATTTAACTACTTGCCAAGCTCTATGTTCGCTTAATTTCCACCAATTATCAGGTGTCCTTCTTGCTCTGCTTTTAAGTTGAACCGAATTTGGTTTGATATAATCCTTAAAATAAGCCGGAACATATTTTTCTAATGTCTTTTCATTATTAATTTCTGAAATTCCATCGCCATAAGGGTAAAAAATATAAATTTCGTCTGAAAGTTTTCCCTGATTAATGGATTCATTTGTAATTGCTGGTCTAAAAAACACTCGTTCTTCCTTTTTTAAATTCAACACATATTTCTTTTCAACTAAAAAGGCTGCATTCATTCCTGTTCTTACACCCTGTTTGATCTCAAATAATTCTTTTACCTTCCTACATTTTTTAACACTTTCCAATACTTTCCATGATTTATATGAAACAGGTATCCAGTGTTCATCTTTTCCTAAAGCGGCATTATTAAAAATGCTAAAGCTTGAATCAAAGACAGGCTGATTCGATTTTGTTAATTTGGAAATACGCAGACTTCTTAATGCTTTCGAGCTTGACTCAACATTATAGTCGCACCAAAGGTTTATTGGTTTTTCATTTATTTCTCCCTTTTTTGATATGAAGATTGACGCATCTACTAAAGCGTTTGAAAATAAATTTAAACTCCCTAACTTACCTAAAAGAATCACTGATAAGTTAGCTTCAAGTTCCTTTCTCAATTTATAATATGAGTCCCCTTCTAAAATTGAGGATGGAAGAATTAAACCTAAATACCCGTCTTTCTTTATAGTTTTAAAAGCCTTCCAAAGAAATGCTGAAGCTAAGTTGGGTTTTCCTTCAAACATTTTTCCAAGGCCCTTTTCCAAAATTTCTCGTTCATCCTTTTTTAACAGTTCCCAAGAAATAAAAGGAGGATTCATCAGAATTATGTCAATATCAGTAGGCCACGATGTATCTTCTGCTAAAGCATTTTGGTTTATTATATCGATTTTTAAAGTTGCAGACGATTGTATTTTTTCAAAGGCAAGAATAAATTTTGCCATATCTATGGCTGATTGCGAAATATCCCAGCCGATAACAGTAATTTCTCCTTTATAATTTTTAATAGAAAGTTGCCTAATAATTTCTCTTAAAAATTCTCCTGAACCACAAGCTGGATCAAGTATTTTTAATTTTTTTGGTAATGTTTCATGCTTTGATAATATTTCTTCAACTATGGTTCGCACAATTGATGTTGGAGTATAGTGCGAACTTGAAGGGGAGATTTTCTTTAACCCTGCTCCGTAACTTGGTAAAAAGCCCTCCAATGTTATTTGATATTCTACAGGGTAATTTGTTTCAAAGTGGGCTTCTTGAAAAAGGCTGCCCGCTGCATGCCGTAAAATTAAATTTGAATTTGGAATCAAATCTATAGTTGGAAGTCCTTGATGTAACATTTCAATTATGCTCTCCCAGTCTCTATCCCGAATAGAATTAACAATTTCAGAGGAATTTAAATTCAATGACCATTTTTTTAAATCAAGGTCTTTCCTATTGGAACAATTTTCAGCATCATAGGCAAGTAAAAATAAGAAGGCATTAACCGTATTATTACCATTTTCGTCCCTTAAAATAGCACGGAGTTGTCTAAAAACATTTAATGAAAAGGATACAATATTCAAATTAGACTCTGCTTTGTCTTTTTGCAGAAAAGTATAAAAATCATGTATCTTATCTTTAACGCTATTGATGGAATATGTGGTTGGTGAATACTTATCCCATCTTTGCACAGATACTTTATCAGGAGATATATTTACATAATGGTCTACATTGGATGACCATGCAGTATTCCTTTCATTTCCATTTTTTTCGGAAAAATCAAGGCAAAAATTACCGTAACTTCCGTTTAGCATGATAAATTTAGATGGGGTATTTGCTTCCAGAAAAAGAGGAACTGGCAAAAGCCCTAAATTGGCCTTCCAAAAATTTAAATCTTTTATACCTATTGTAGGTTGCATAAAGTTTATTTATTGACTAAAATAGAGTGATTATTCATTCGAATGATAATTAAAAAAATTGTTTACTAACGTAAAGATGTTAATTTAATCATTAACTGTACCGGGCAACCCTAATTTATCCATTATTATTCTTACCTGATGAATATTATAATACTTTCCAACTTTAGCCCCTACAGCCGCATCAAATGGTTTCATCCATGTCGAAAATGAGCGAGGGCTCATTCCATAAATAGCCGCTAATTCCTTTTTAGTGTAGGGCTTGATCTCTAACTTCGCATTTGTAATACTCATACATATTTGTTTTTTGGGGTTTAACATTTCGTTTATAATTATTCCTAAGAATATCTTTCTACAAATTCCTCTTCTGTTAAATTGAAGAATCCTGCCATTGCTTTTAAGGACATTTTTTGTTTTGTTCTGTAACTGCTTATCAGGTTCCTTAATAAAACAGGCTTTTCCCTTGCTATATCCACTTCAGGCGGTTCACGCCTTCTTATGTCCAATTGGTTAAACTGTTGAAGCAGATAACGTTTTTGATTATCGGTTAAAAATTTAAGATCGGATGCACGGTATAAAAGCGCTTGCATGGATACTTTCCATTTACGTTTCAGTTCTGCTAAACGAGGAATAGTGATATCTCCCTGGAAATCTTTTTTTATATCTTCTTCCGGCATTAAAAATTCGGCTGCAAATAAATTGGCTTCGTGTCCGAGATTACGCTTGAAGCCGGGTTGGGTATATACGTGCATAATTAAATGTCCTAATTCATAAGAAAGACTAAAGCGTTGCCTGTCTCCATGCATAGAACTATTTATAACGATAACAGGATGTCCTGTTTTTGTTATAATTGTCCGGCTGTCTACCCGTTCCGTTCCAAAATTGGAGGATACCACTAAAATTCCTTTTGTCTCTAAAAGTTCTGTCATGTTTTCAATTCTGCCTTTGGGCATTTTCCAGATTTTCCGCAGCTGTTTTGCAATAGCCCCAGCAGAACCATAATCTGCAATATCGAGAACAATGTTTTTTGCCAAAATCTGTTCTTTTAGCATGATTTCAATATTTAAACGGTAAATATTGATCTGTGCTTCAATAGGCATAATAAGTTTTTGTGCAACAATTACACGTCGTCTGAAATTAAGGCTCATTGGTAAAACCTCTCCCTCTTGATAAAAGAAGGAAGGAGGATAACTTAATATTTTGCTTAATTGGGCTTCCAGTTCTTCATTTAAGGATTGGCTATCGAGTTCTACTTTGCAAAGTTTTCCAGCAGATATCTTTAGCATATCGGCTAATTCCTTCTGAGTAAGGCCTCTGGACTCGCGTGCAAGAGTGATCATTCTGGGATTTAATTTCGTATCAGTAATTTTCATGTACGTATAAATTATCAACAAGGCAAAATTAATATTTTTTGCAATATTAACAAATATATTTCCAAAATTATTTTATAAATATTCATATTTGATTAATAATCAACAATTTAATTCAGTCATATAATCTGAACGCCTTTCTTATTAAGTAAGTGTATGATATCAATATATTTTAACAAATCCCTTCTTCATCTCATTTAATTTTTGTATAGTTGCAAAGTAGTTTTCTTTAATTACAGTCAGTTGTTAATTATTCTTGTCCCTAAACTTAAGATTCATTAAAAAACTTACCCTACAAAAACACACCTAATCATGAAAAATCTATTCTTTGTATTTGTGTCCTTGACCTCTTTTTATGCGATTGCTCAACAACCTTCGCTTAACCCTACTGTTAATAATGAAGTAGGGATACCATCTGCGGATATGTATGTTTTTGATCGGTTTGGAGATTCTGTTAAACTACAAGATATCTTTATTACTTCTGGCAATACCAGGACTGCAAGTCCTTGTGTAGCAGGAATTTTTACGGTTACTTTTTTGGACGATGGGACAGGAGAAGGTTTTGATGATCCAATACTTGGAGCGCAAAGAAGGACTGTTGTCTGTCAAGTAATGTCGGATTTGTCTGCGTTAATTGCTGCTCCAGGAACACCAGCGGGAGTTGTACAAATAGAAGTCCGTAAATCGGGAGGACTTCCTTCAGGGGTTGGAGGAGTGGCTTCTTCTTATTATCTTAACTCCAATCTCTATACTTCAGGTATAATTGATGGGGAAGTATGGAAAACAATCATAGGAAGGGCAGATTCATATGCTAATCTTACTGGCGGATTTATAGCTCCACAAGCGTTTCATGGATTTATACATATCAATTTCCCAACAACAACTAATCCAAGCGGAGTTGATTTTCATCTTAATCTTGCACAACCAGCATCAGCATCAGGCAAAGCGGATTTATATTCTGTGATTCTACATGAAATAACTCATACTCTTGGTTTCTATTCCAATATTACAAGCAGTGGAGCTTGTGTTATTCCAGGAAGAACCTTGTTCTCTCGATATGATACTTTTCTAAGAACAGTAGCAGGATCAACACCATTGATTACTATGTCCGGATGTTACAATGCTTTATTCAACTCTACTTCTGCTGCATTGATTTCCGGTTGCCAAAATGTTGTTTTTCAAGGCACAGGAGCAGCAAAACCTGTTTATGCCCCCGCAGGGTTTCAGCCAGGGTCAAGCTTAAGTCATTTTGATCAGAACTGCCCTACTGCAACTGCTCAATATGTGATGAACAGTTCTTTAAGCGCTGGTGTTACAAAAAGAAGGTACACACATGAAGAAGCAAATGTATTATGTGATCTTGGATATTTTATTAGCGGTACTTATGGTATTAATCCTGGAGATCCTTTTACTTACGATAATACATATACAGGCTGCGATAATCGAATAGCAGGGGTAAATGATTTTGGTTATACCGTAAATGCAGGTCAAACTACTTCAAATATTTCAAATATACTTTTGAATGACGTGGATAAAAATGGGGTACCTCCTTCCTTTGAGTGTTTGCAACCATTAATTGGGGGAGGGTCTGTATCTACTTCAATTGGAAATGCATTTACATATACTTCGGATGCATCGTTTTCAGGAACTGCTGTACTTCATTACGTTCCTTTAAGCGCAACAGGAAAAAAGGGAAATGTCACCTATGTTTTTATAAACGTTGTAGCTCCTCCCTTACCAACCTGTCCAATTTCAAACTGTAATTTGGTTTGTAATGGAGATTTTGAAAATGTAACAAACAAGTTTGCGTCTCCATTAAGCAATGTAAGAATATCACCTGGTAACTCTCCTGATATGTATCCTGCTTCAGGCGCTTTCGGAAACAATATTGCGTTTGCTTCATGGTTATGCAATAATGGAACAAAAATTCCTTTTCCTAATACTGCTTCGGCTCCAAATACCAGATTTATAGGGATGGGTAGCCACCCTTCAAACGTGGAAGTGATTTATTTTCCACTGAACAAAACATTAATACCCGGAAGAACATACCGGATTAGTTTTTATGCCTATACAGGGTGTGCGGTAACAGTAAATTTTTTATTTAGTCAACAGGCTCCATGTTCAGCAGTTGATGCTATCAATACGACTCTTAATACTACTACAAATTGTACTGCTGGCGGACAATATATTCCTGAACAAATAGAAAGCGTAGCTGTTCCAATAACTTTTAATTCTTCTAGTGTACTCGAATGGAGATTGTTTCAACAAAATTTTGTAGCAGGGCCTACAAATCTTGGGTTCCTTGTAATTCATCTAACACCTGCTGCCTCATCAACAAGTAGTACTTCTTCGAGATATCCTTTTTTGGATGATTTCTCTATCATAGAAACAACAGAAATTCCTCTTACTATAACCACTTCCGCCCCAACTTCTGCATGTGTAGGGGATAATATTACTTATTCCTTTACTGTATGCAAAAATAATCCTGCGGATATTATTCCTGCTACTGGTGTAACTCTTGAGGATGTCTTGCCAACAGGAATAACTGCAACTGGCGGTTTTACTAATCTTTCCAATCCAAGCAAGCCCCGTATCACTTTGTTTAATGGTGATTTTAATGCCGCAGGTTGTGCCGTTATAACATTGAATGGAACCATTGGATCTTTAGTGGTTACAGGTCCAAATGTTAATACACTCAATACTGCTTTAGGTGGATGCGTATCTGGTACAGCCACAAATACATTTACAACCAATGTGGGCGTTCAAACCCTAACATTAGCAACATCAGTAAGTAATGTAACTCCTCTTCCTGGTTCCAATGTTACTTATACTATAGAAGTATGTAATTCTACATCAAACCCTGTAACAGGTATAGTAGTCAAGGATATATTGCCAGCAGGATTAACATTTGTCAGTTCTCCAAATTTTACTTTGAGTGCTGGTACCCTCACATCATCCACATTTAATCTTGCTGCTGGCACACCCACTTCTCCGGCTTGCACCACGCTTACTTTTATTGCAACCGTAAATTGTGCTCCTGCAACTAATAATGTTATTACCAATTGCGCAACGATCGCTTCGGGCGGATTTGTATGTAATAATTTATCTAGTTGTATTACTATAAATGTTGTGCAGGCGACCTTAACACTTACAACAATCGTAAGTAACGCTACTCCCGCTTCCAACTCTAATGTTACTTATACTATTGAAGTATGTAACCCTACATCTAATCCTGTTTCAGGAATAGTAGTTAAAGATATATTACCAGCAGGATTAACATTTGTCAGTTCTCCAAATTTCACTTTGAGTGCAGGCACTCTTACATCATCCACATTTAATTTAGCTGCTGGCACACCCACTTCTCCGGCTTGCACTACGCTTACTTTTGTTGCAATGGTAAACTGTGTCCCTACAATCAATAATGTCATTACCAATTGTGCAACTATTTTTTCAGGTGGAGTTATTTGCAATAACCCATCCAGTTGCATTACTTTAAACATTGTATTACCGACCGTAACCTTTGAGCCATTATCAGACGTTTGTGTTAATTCACCTGCATTCTCTTTATCTGGCGGAAGCCCAGCCGGGGGGACTTACTCAGGTCCAGGTGTGACTGCCGGAGGAATTTTTAATCCAGCCACTACAGGCGTAGGAACATTCACCATAACATATACTTTTACTTCGGGTGGATGTACAACAAGTGCAACTCAAACGATAAAAGTCAATGCCGCAACATTTTGCTGTACAGTAACCCCAGGCATATTAGCAAAGAATATAGCACCGGGAGCCTTGTC
>JBQTHQ010000129.1:0-17401 GCA_052389695.1 Bacteroidota bacterium
ATGAACAATCAGGAGTTATTCGTTATAACTACATGCATACCATCAATCACAAAGGCGTTCCGGATACACTGACAATTGATCCGATCGGAACTTATAAAATGGTAGTACACACTATTCCTCCCGACATTTTTAAATTGATATATCCCTGGGGTGCGTCAACCGCGATAATATTGTGTTTTCCAGGAACTAACTCAATGCCTGTTTTTTCTACCGGAGGAATAGTGTGTACTACCATTTTATAAGTTCCGATCGGATCAATTGTCAGTGTATCCGGAACGCCTTTGTGATTGATGGTATGCATGTAGTTATAACGAATAACTCCTGATTGTTCATCATAAAAGGTCATGTTCACATCCGTTTCAGTCGGCCTTCCGATCTGGTCATTTAAATTTACCTGTACTGTGGTGCTGTTTAAGGCTTGAGAAATAACAATATTCAGAATGTTCTTAAAACTTGTTTCATTGGAAGCATCATAAAATTTACCAATACAACCAAAGGAATTCATGTAGCTCTGATCTAATCCGATCCCGATCACAAACGGTTTAAGAACAATACCTTTCTTTTGAAGCGCAAGTGAAACAGCACATGGGTCGCCTTCGCATTCTTCAATGCCATCTGTGATTAAAATAATGATATTGCGAACATTCGCTGAAGATGCAGTAGGAAAATCAGGGCCGCATTGTTCCAACGTATAAGCAATAGGAGTGGTGCCTTTAGGAACGATTGTCTTCAGCCTGTTCTTTATAGCCAGCGCAGTAACATTACTTCTTCCAAAGGGGACTTCCAGCTTCGTATCTGTACAACTACGTTCCGGTCGAAGTGGAACCTGATGGCCATAACAACGGAAAGCCAGTTCTAAATTTGGATTATCAGCTTTTTGAATACTGTCCAAAAATTCCGTCAGTATTTTTTTTGCAAGATCCATCTTCATATCGCTTTGCCATTGGCCAAACATGCTGTAGGAAGCATCAAATACAAATTCAATACGGGTAAGAGTTTGTTTGTTTTTGGATTGAGCAAAAGAGGAGAGGCAAGATGCAAGAAGCAAGAGACAAGAGATGACTAGTCTTGAGTATTGAAATTTAAGTTTTGAGACATTGTGGTTTTTGTACATAGCTTAGAAATCTTGATTCTTGTGTCTTATATCTTGATTCTAAAAAATTAATAATCCTTTTCATCATCAAGATGATTCTGAGTCAAAGCCTGTGCCAATTGTTCATCATTAGGCGCAACGCCGTGCCATTTGTGGCTTCCCATCATAAAGTCAACACCAAAACCCATTTCGGTTTTCATTAGGATCATTACCGGCTTTCCTTTGCCGGTGCGTTGTTTCGCAGTTGCTAGAACTTCAAGGATTTCCGTAATGTCATTCCCGTTTTTGATAGAAAGTACATCCCATCCAAATGCTTCCCATTTAGATTTTAGATCTCCCATTGGCAATACATGATCGGTGGATCCATCAATTTGTTGCCCGTTCATATCTACGGTGGATATAATGTTATCGATTTTTTTACCTGCCGCAAACATGGCTGCTTCCCAGATCTGGCCTTCCTGCAATTCACCATCGCCATGAAGTGAATAAACGATGGTATTATCTTTGTTGAGTTTTTTAGCAAGTGCGGCGCCAATAGCAACCGATAAACCTTGTCCGAGTGAACCTGATGCAATGCGTACTCCCGGTAAACCTTCATGGGTAGTAGGGTGGCCTTGTAAACGTGAATCCAGTTTCCTAAACGTAGCAAGTTCTTTAACGGGGAAATATCCTGAACGTGCTAAAACACTATAAAATACTGGTGAAATATGTCCATTGGATAAAAAGAAAAGATCCTCACCGATACCATCCATGGTAAATTTTTGTGGATTGTGTTTCATTACGCTAAAGTATAGCGATACGAAAAATTCTGCGCAGCCCAGTGAACCGCCCGGGTGACCCGAATTTACTGCATGAACCATTCTAACAATATCCCTTCGGACCTGGAGTACGATCTTGTTTAATTCTGTTGCTGAAGCCATTGTAAATATTTTATTTAAACGTTCAACCCAACGAAAAATTCGGGGTTGTCTCCACTAAATGCAGGTAGTTCGGCTGATAGCCTTCTACTGCATAAGTGGGTCAAAAGTACCATTTTTTATGGGGGAGGGAAGTATTGTTGAAAATAAAACTATATTGTTGAAAACTCAATTAAATTAAGCGTATTAAGAGGTTTATATAAATATACAGATAGGCTATATTTGCAAGCTAAAAAATAGAGAATTGTTGTAATAGAGATTTAGAGAGTTGAAAATGATAATTTTACAACTTTAATCGATAATTCTCCAATTCATTAAATCACCAAATCAATAATTTAGAAAATGGCTTTACAGTGTGGAATAGTGGGATTACCCAACGTAGGAAAATCAACTCTTTTTAATTGTTTATCAAATGCCAAAGCGCAGGCGGCTAATTTCCCGTTCTGTACGATCGAACCCAATGTGGGTGTGATCACCGTTCCTGATGAACGTTTGTCGGTGTTGGAAAAACTGGTGAATCCTGAACGTGTTGTCCCAACAACAGTTGAGATCGTTGATATTGCAGGATTGGTGAAAGGTGCGAGTAAAGGCGAAGGTTTGGGAAATAAATTTTTAGCCAATATCCGCGAGACTAACGCTATCATTCATGTATTGCGTTGTTTTGATGATCCGAATGTAGTGCATGTGGATGGATCAGTAAACCCTGTTCGGGATAAAGAGATCATTGATACAGAGTTGCAATTGAAAGATCTGGAGACAGTTGAGGCGAAAATAAAACGTGTGGAGAAGCTTGCTAAGACAGGCGGTGATAAGGATGCGAAAAAAGCTTATGAAGTATTGTCGAATATTAAAAATTTATTGGAACAAGGTAAATCGGCCCGTGCAGCCAATCTTTCAGAAATGGATATGATACACATGGCAGATTGTTGTTTATTGACGATCAAACCTGTGTTATATGTTTGCAATGTGGATGAAGCATCCGTGAAAACCGGAAACACATATGTGGAGGCTGTTAAAGAAGCAGTGAAAGGAGAAAATGCCGAAGTGTTGATCATTACAGCGCAAATGGAAGCTGAGATCGCCAGTCTGGAAACATACGAAGAACGTCAAATGTTTCTCGCTGAAATGGGTTTAACAGAACCGGGTGTAAATAAATTGATCAAAGCAGCGTACCGTATTTTGAATTTACAAACGTATTTTACCGCAGGTGTAAAAGAAGTCCGCGCATGGACCATCACCAAAGGAATGACGGCCCCACAGGCAGCAGGTGTGATCCATACCGATTTTGAAAAAGGATTTATCCGCGCGGAAGTGATCAAATATAAAGATTTTACCACCCTTGGCTCAGAAGCAGCTTGTAAAGAAGCAGGTAAAATGGGTGTGGAAGGAAAAGAATATGTGGTAAATGATGGTGATCTGATGCATTTTAGGTTTAATGTGTAATTCGTAGGAAAGCATGGCGCAAAAAGAAACAAAATATACAGAAGACAGTATCCGAACGCTGGAGTGGAACGAACACATTCGTTTACGCCCCGGAATGTACATTGGTAAATTAGGTGACGGCTCTTCACCTGATGATGGTATTTATATTCTATTAAAAGAAACACTTGACAATTGTATTGATGAGTTTGTAATGGGTAATGGAAAAACAATTGATGTAACTATTAAAGATAAAGTGGTAAAGGTGCGTGATTATGGCCGTGGGATACCATTAGGGAAAGTGGTGGATGTGGTTTCGAAAATAAATACCGGAGCAAAGTATGATTCGGAAGCATTTAAAAAGTCTGTTGGTTTAAATGGTGTTGGAACAAAAGCAGTCAATGCCTTATCAAGCTATTTTAGTGTACAGGCGTATCGCGAGGATAAAACAAAATTAGCGGAGTTTTCTATAGGAAATATTACAAAAGATCACAAAATAATTAATTCGGATGGCCGCCAGGGTACACTAATAACTTTTATTCCCGATGAAAAAATATTTGGTAAGTACCATTTCATCAATGAGTATGTTGAAAAGATGTTGTGGAATTATGCATTCCTCAATACAGGCCTGGCTATTAACTATAACGGACAAAAATTTCAATCGGAAAACGGATTATTGGACCTGTTACAGCAAAACATTACCGGTTCCATACTTTACCCCATCATTCATTTAAAAGGATATGATATTGAAGTGGCGCTTACCCACAGCAATGCTCAATATGGCGAGGAATATTATTCCTTCGTAAACGGACAACATACTACTCAGGGTGGTACGCACCAAGGGGCATTCCGTGAAGCTATCGTAAAAACAATTCGTGAATTCTTTAAAAAAGATTTTGAAGCGGTAGATGTACGAACTTCCATTATTGCTGCTATCAGTATAAAAGTACAGGAACCTGTTTTTGAATCACAAACCAAAACCAAACTAGGTTCACAGGATGTTGGTCCTAAAGGCCCTTCAGTAAAAGCTTTCATTGGTGATTTTTTAAAAACAGAGCTGGATAACTTTTTGCATAAGAATACGGAAGTAGCCCAGGCCATTTTGCAAAAGATAGTACAAAGTGAGCGCGAACGAAAGGATATGCAAGGTATTCAGAAACTTGCCCGTGAGCGCGCGAAGAAATCCAACCTGCATAATAAAAAATTACGCGACTGCAGAATTCATTTCACATCCAATGATGAACGTAATCGTGATACTACATTGTTTATTTGTGAGGGAGATTCAGCGAGTGGTTCTATCACAAAAACCCGTGATGTAAACACACAAGCCGTATTCAGTTTGAAAGGAAAGCCGTTGAATGCATTCGGTTTAACAAAAAAAATAGTGTATGAGAATGAAGAATTCAACTTATTGCAAGCAGCATTGAATATTGAAGACGGAATAGAGAATTTACGTTACAACAACATTGTAATTGCTACCGATGCCGATGTGGATGGAATGCACATTCGTTTATTGCTGATGACCTTTTTTCTGCAATTCTTTCCTGATCTGGTAAAAAACGGACATGTATATATTTTGCAAACACCATTGTTTCGTGTGCGTAACAAGAAAGAAACCATTTATTGCTACAGCGATCAGGAACGTAAAGACGCTATTGCAAAATTGGGTATAAAACCGGAGATTACACGATTTAAAGGCTTGGGAGAAATTTCACCGGATGAGTTTAAATTGTTCATCGGCAAAGATATTCGTAAAGATCCCGTTATTATTGGGAAGGACAGGGCCATTGTAGATATATTGGGTTATTATATGGGAAAAAATACACAGGAACGCCAGGATTTTATTATTGATAATTTAGTTGTTGAGAAGGATTTGGTGGAGGAATAAAAGCCCCTCCCGGCCCTCCCCTAAGGGGAGGAGAATAAAAATAAATAATGAAAAAAATAATTATTATTGGTTTTTCTTTTTTATTTTTTGGTTGTAATGAGCAAAAAAATGAAAATAAAGAAGCTCAAAAAAAAGAAACACAAATAAAGGATGAAAATTTAATTTCAGATGCTTGTGCAATATTCGTTTCCCCTACAGATAAGCAGATTGATAGTATAAAAGCAACTATGCCTGAAGAAGATTTTTATATTGTTGCTGATGACAATATGTTTTATATCTCAAAAGCTAGGGACTATTTAAAATCTCAGAAAGTAAAAATATATGATAAAGAATCGGTCGGTGTTCTTAAATTTAGAAAAACAGACGGAAATGTATCTGAATTACAATTATCGGGTTTGTTTTGGAAATTAATATTGTTCAATGGTAAAAAAAAGCCTACCATAGTTGATATTACAGCTATTGAAGATGAGTTTAAAAATTACATGAAATAACCTAAATAAAGCCTCCCCTTGGGGGGAGGTTGGAGGGGCCTATGAGTAAAAAAGAAAATATAAACGAAGAATCAACTAATGGAAATGATGATTTACACAATGTAACGCATGTTTCCGGCATGTATAAAAACTGGTTTTTGGATTACGCATCCTATGTAATTCTTGAACGTGCAGTACCTTATGTAGAAGATGGTTTAAAACCTGTACAGCGCAGGATCTTACATTCAATGAATGACCTGGATGATGGACGTTACAATAAAGTAGCGAACATTATCGGGCACACCATGAAATATCATCCGCATGGTGATATGAGTATTGGAGACGCTTTAGTTGCGTTAGGACAAAAAGATTTATTGATCGATACACAAGGTAACTGGGGAAATGTATTGACAGGTGATAGAGCAGCCGCACCACGTTATATTGAAGCAAGGCTTTCAAAATTTGCAGTGGAAGTAGTATTTAATCCAAAAACAACTACATGGCTGTTAAGTTATGACGGCCGTAATAAAGAACCTGAAACACTTCCTGTAAAATTCCCTTTATTATTAGCCCAGGGGGTTGAAGGTATTGCTGTAGGTTTAGCATGTAAAATGCTGCCACACAATTTTAATGAATTGTGCGATGCTTCTGTTGCTTCACTGCGTGGAAGAAAAACAGATATACTTCCTGATTTTGCAACAGCCGGAATGGCTGATTTCTCTAATTATAATGATGGATTGCGTGGAGGAAGGGTACGCGTACGTGCAAAAATATCCCAGCTCGATAAAAAAACACTGGTGATCAATGAAATTCCTTTTGGGACTACTACCGGTTCTTTGATCGAAACTATAATTGCTGCTAATGATAAAGGAAAAATAAAGATACGTAAGGTAGAAGACAATACCGCAGAGAACGTGGAGATAGTTATTCATCTTGTTCCCGGCATTTCTCCTGATAAAACAATTGATGCACTTTATGCATTTACAGATTGTGAAGTTTCTATTTCTCCAAATGCTTGTATCATTGAAGATGACAAGCCTAAATTTATCGGTGTAAATGAAATTTTAAAAATATCCACCAAACAAACACTTGAATTATTAAAACGTGAACTGGAAATAGAAAAGGCGGAATTACAGGAGTCCTACATGTTTGCTTCGCTTGAAAAAATATTCATTAAAGACGAGATGTATATTGAGTTCAAGGAGTATTCCGATAAACCAACCTTGTTTGAGTATTTAGGCAAACGTTTCAATAAATATAAAAAACAATTCATTCGTGAAATTACAGATGAAGATTATGAGAAACTGACGCAAATACCAATGATCCGTATCACCCGCTTTGATTCTAAGAAAGCGGATGAAAAAATGAAAGCGCTGGATACACGCATCAAAGAGATCGATCATCATCTTGCTAATTTGGTGGATTATGCCGTTGAATATTTCAAAAACCTGAAAAAGAAATACGGTACAGGAAGAGAACGTAAAACAGAAATTAAATCATTTGAGAACATTGTTGCTACAAGTGTTGTTGTTGCCAATGAAAAACTATATGTGAACCGTGAAGAGGGCTTTGCGGGTTATGGGTTAAAGAAAGATGAATTTGTCTCTGACTGTTCTGATATTGATGATATCATTGTTTTTCGCAGGGATGGAACCATGCAGGTGTCAAAAGTTGCGGATAAAGCTTTTGTTGGTAAAGACCTGATCCATATTGCCGTTTTTAAGAAAAATGATGAACGTACGGTGTATAATATGATCTACCGTGATGGAAAATCAGGGAACGTGTTCATGAAACGTTTTCCTGTGACAGGTGTAACCCGTGATAAACAATACGATCTGACTAAAGGAACAAAAGATTCACAAGTGCTTTATTTTTCTGCAAACCCAAATGGGGAGGCAGAAGTGGTGGAAGTGCAATTAAAACCAATGCCGGGTTTACGCAAAGTGCAATGGGATATCAATTTCGCTGAACTGGCGGTGAAAAATCGTAATTCAATGGGAAATGTGGTTACGAAATATTCGATCAAAAAAATTGTATTGAAAGAAAAAGGGGTTTCCACATTGGGAGCCCGTGATATCTGGTTTGATGATACTGTACAACGTTTGAATACTGATAAACGAGGAACATTCCTTGGCAGCTTCGGACCTGAAGACAAGATCCTGACAATTACACAAACAGGGAATTATAAATTATCCGGTTTTGATCTGTCCACCCATTTCGATGAAGATATGATCCTGATCGAAAAATGGAATCCGAATAAACCCGTATCCGCTATTTACCTGGATGGAGAAAGCAAGACCTATTTCGTAAAACGTTTTATGATCGAGCCAACAGACAAGAAGGTATTATTCATTGGTGAAGCAGAAGGTTCGCGTTTAGAGATCGTTACAACAGATACAACCCCTCGTATTGAAGTGAAATTCAGTAAAGTAAAAGACAAAGATCTGCCTGCTGAAACAATTGACCTGTCAACATTTATAGATGTAAAAGGTTTAAAAGCAAAAGGAAACAAGCTTTCTTACAGCAAAATAAAAGAGATCAACCTATTACCTCCTGAGGAAGTTCATATTGAAGATGAAATGCTGGAAGAATTTGAAGAGAGCGGTGTATCACCAATTGAAGCATTAAAAAAAGCCCAGGAGCCGGCGAAAGAAAAAAATATAATTTCCATTGATCAACAGATCAATGCGGAAATTAAACTGCCATCAGCAGAAAAAAAGAAAAAGAAGAAGAAAGCGAAGAAAGGTAAAAAGGATGATGACGAACAGCAGATTACTCTTGATTTATAAATAAACCTGATCTCGTCACCGGTTTATTATCGCTAGTCGATAATAATTTTGTAATTGCTGTACTTTTTGCAAATGTCATATATTTTCCTTTCCTTGTAGTAAGCAATCATCCCCTTTTTACTAAAACAGGCTGAAAATGAAAATCAATAAATTACTTCTGACATTTATTGCTGTATTATTTACTACCACAGTGTTTTCACAAAATTTAAATGTTACTTATCGTTCACATTTAACATATCCCAGCCAAACCCTTGCAAATATTTGTGGTTATGTGGATTCTCTTGAAAATGAATATGCCCTTGTTGGTGCATCCGGTGGCTTATCTATAGTAAGGGTCACAAATCCTTCATCTCCTGTAAAAGTATTTCAGCATACAGGGCCCACAGGTATGAGTTCTAAATGGCAGGAAATAAAAGTGCGCGGTAAATATGCTTATGTAACTACTGAAGCGGGAGGCGGGTTGCAAATTTTTAATCTGAGGAGTTTACCCAATGTTTCAGGAATAACCATGAAAAGCTGGACAGGTAGCGGTGCCATTGCAGGACAGCTGGATAAGATCCACGCTTTACATATCGATGGGGATTACGTTTACTTATACGGCAGTAATTTGTTTAATGGCGGAGTAGTCGTTGCTGATCTAACAGATCCATGGAATCCTGTTTATGTTGGAAAGTATGAAGTAGGCACAGGCACCGGCGCATACGTGCATGATGGTTATGTTAGAAATGATACATTGTATGCCGGACATATTTATTCTGGATATTTTTCAATAGTTGATTTTACCGACAAAGCAAATCCTGTTGAACTTGTAAATCAATTTACACCTCATAAGTTCACACACAATACCTGGCTGTCTGCCGATAGTAAAATATTATTTACCACAGATGAAAAAGATGATACTTATTTAACATCTTATGACATCTCGGATATCAATAATATAACAGAGCTTGACAGAGTCCAATCGAATCCTGATTCAAATGCTGTGGTTCACAATACACATATCATCAATGTGAGTGGAAATGATTATGCAGTGACATCCTGGTATAAAGATGGATTTACCATTGTAGATGCAGGAAGACCGCAAAATTTAATACAAGTGGGTAATTATGATAATTATGCAGGCTCCGGTGGAGGTTTTTCAGGTAATTGGGGAGTGTATCCATATTTACCATCCGGCACTATCGTTGCTTCAAATATCAATGAAGGAATGTGGGTGTTCACACCTACTTATTTGCGTGCCTGTTATTTGGAAGGGGTGGTAACTGATAGTGTATGCGGTGCTCAGTTGAATAATGTGCGTATTACTGCCACTGCTGCTAAAATTAAAGATAGTACTGATATTACCGGACAGTATAGAACCGGAACAGCATTACCCGGGACCTACAATGTAACATTCTCAAAATCCGGTTATATAAGTAAAACATATACAGGAGTTGTACTTAGCCGTGGTAATGTAACTACCATAAACGTTCAGTTAAAGCCCAATAATACAGTTGCTGTAACCGGCCTCACTACTGATGCAAGTACTACTAACCCTATCGCCTCGGTAAAGGTGCATATTGAAAATGCGGCCAATTCATATGATTTTACCAGTAATGGAAGCGGTACTTTTTCAAGTTGTACAGTAACCGGTGCATCTGATTACAATATTTATGCTGGTAAATGGGGCTACAACACGTATTGCACCTCAAATCAGACCATTAATTTATCAAATAACAATTTAACATATCCACTTACAAAAGGATATTACGATGATTTTATTTTGGATTTTGGCTGGACGGTAAGCTCTTCTGCATCAACAGGTATGTGGGAACGTGGTGTACCACTTGGCACTACCAGTATGAGCGTTCCTGTTAATCCGGGTGTTGATGATAATACAGATTGTGCTGATATGGCTTATGTAACAGGAAATATAGGTGTAACCAGCAGTGATGATGACGTAGATAATGGTGCAACCACTTTGATTTCCCCGGTATTTGATCTTTCTACTTATACTGATCCTTATCTTGATTATTCACGCTGGTTCTATAATGGAGGAGGTACAGGGACTCCGAATGATTCTCTCGTTATAATGCTTAATAACGGCAGCACAACAGCAACCCTTGAGTCTGTTATAGTTTCTTCTCTCAATAATTCGACCTGGGTGCCTAAAACCTTCAGGATAGCCAGTTTTATTGCTCCTACATCTACAATGCGGTTATATGTTCGAACAGCCGATGCAAGCCCCGGACATGTGTTGGAAGCTGGTTTTGATAAATTTGTGATCACTGAAGGAGCTACAGAAATCACAGAGCACAATAGTAATGTACCTGTTAGCATTTATCCTAATCCTTTTACCCGAGAAACGACCATTTCGTATGAATTAAAGAACAAATTACATAACAATGCTTCTATTATACTTACAGACATTACAGGCAGGATAGTGGATAAGATATCATTAACCCAATTAAACGGAACTGTAATACTTCAGCCATCAATCAATGCAGGAGTTTATTTTGTGAAGATCTTAAACGGAGAAGAGCTCATAGAGCCGGTTAAAGTGATCAAAATAAAATAAAATAAAAATAATTTGCATTTTAATTTTGAATACCCTTATATTTGTCGCATGAAACAACAATTATTAAATAACAACTGGTGGTGGTCGTACTCAAATCAATGAGAACGGCATCTGTTATTTAATAACATTAACATATTCAACGCCTGCTGTTCTCACAGTAGGCGTTTTTTTTTAACTAAATTGAACCATGAAATATAAATTACATACAACTTACAAAAGGCTTTTAGCAGATACCTTTACCCCGGTAAGCATCTACCTGAAATTGCGTGACAAATTTCCTAATAGCATTTTGCTGGAAAGTTCGGATTATCATGGCAATGAAAACAGTTATTCATTCATTTGCTTCAAGCCCATGGCAGGTATAAAAGTTGAAAATGAGACCCTTACAACTACCTATCCTGATGGAAGCACTACTGATAAAGTAGTTGAAAGATCAACTTCGGTACCAAATGAAATAAAAAAATTTGTTGATTCTTTTGATTTTGATCATAAACTTCCATTCGGACAAGCAAGAGCAGGAGTAGGGTTGTTTGGTTACATTAATTATGATGCCGTTCGTTATTTTGAAGATATAAAGATCAATGCGGTAAAAAAAGGAAGTAAAAATATTCCTGATATCAATTACAACATCTATCAATATGTGATTGCTATCAATCATTTTAAAGATGAGATACATATTTATGATCATAGTTTTGATCCCCCATCAACCAAAGGAATTGAACAGATAGAATCGCTGATCAATAACAAGAATTTCTCATCGTATAATTTTAAAACGGAAAATAGTGAAGCATCTAACTTTACAAATGAAGAGTTCTTAAAAATAATAGAACAGGGCAAAGCACACTGCAAACGTGGTGATATATTCCAAATAGTTTTATCACGTGAATTCTCTCAAGCATTCAAAGGTGATGATTTCAATGTATATCGAGCATTACGTTCAGTCAACCCTTCTCCTTATTTATTTTATTTTGATTATGGCAATTTTAAGATTTTTGGTTCATCTCCTGAAGCTCAATTGGTAGTACAAAATCAAACAGCCTCCATCCACCCGATAGCCGGAACTTTTAAACGAACAGGAGATGATGAAGCAGATGCTGTTTTAGCGGAAAAATTAAAAAATGATGCAAAAGAGAATGCGGAACATGTTATGTTGGTTGATCTTGCAAGAAATGACCTGAGCCGTAATTGTAAAGAAGTGGAAGTAAAAACATTCCGTGAGATACAATATTATTCGCATGTGATCCATTTGGTATCCAATGTATCCGGGCAATTAAAACCCGAAGTATCAACTATGAAAATTGTTGCTGATACATTCCCTGCAGGAACATTAAGCGGTGCGCCAAAACACATGGCTATGCAACTAATAGATAAATATGAGAAAGGAAGCCGAAGTTTTTATGGAGGATGTATCGGTTTTATGGGATTTAACGGAGATTTTAATAATGCGATCATGATCCGCTCATTTCTAAGCAAGAATAATTGTTTGTTTTACCAGGCAGGTGCTGGGGTTGTGGAATCATCGAATTCTGAAAGTGAATTGAATGAAGTGAATAATAAATTAGCAGCGCTTAAGAAAGCGATCGAGTTGGCGAAGGAAATATAATGGTACAGATAACGAATAAAGACGAATTTACGAATCTGTGTTTATTAGATTCGCAAATTCGTAAAAGATTAGTTATCCGTACAAAAAATAGAAATAAAAAAGTATGAAAATATTAGTGTTTGACAATTACGACAGCTTTACTTACAACTTAGTACATTATCTTGAAAAGCTCAGTGATGCTGAAGTAAAAGTAGTTCGTAATGATAAAATTAGTTTAAAAGAAATCGATCAGTTCGATAAGATTTTACTCTCACCGGGACCGGGAATTCCATCTGAAGCAGGAATTTTATTGGATCTGATAAAAACCTATGCCCCAACAAAAAGTATATTGGGTGTATGTTTGGGTCAACAAGCCATTGCAGAAGTATTTGGCGGATCATTAAGCAATTTAAAAGAGGTATTTCACGGTATTGCTACACCCGTTGAAATAATTGTAGAGGATATTATTTTTAAAAACATTCCTAAAAAATTAAATGTAGGACGCTACCATTCATGGACAGTTAATACAAATGATTTCCCTAAAGAACTAGAGATCACCGCAGTGGATAGATCAGGCAGTATTATGGCTTTGCGGCATAGAAAATATGATGTTCATGCAGTTCAATTTCATCCGGAAAGTGTATTAACTGAACATGGAGAGACAATAATTAAAAACTGGATCTACGAAAAATAATCATGAAACAATTACTGAATAACTTATTCGAGCACAAATCACTTGACAAGCAACAGGCCAAAGAAGTTTTATTGAACATTGCACAAAGCAAATACAACAACAGCCAGGTAGCAGCATTTTTATCGGTGTTTTTAATGCGTTCCATTACAGTAGACGAATTAACTGGTTTTCGTGAAGCAATGTTAGAGCTATGTTTACCTGTTGATTTTAAAGGCGTAGAAACCATTGATATCGTTGGTACAGGTGGCGACGGAAAAGACACCTTTAATATTTCCACATTGGCTTGTTTTGTGACCGCCGGAGCAGGAGTGAAGGTAAGCAAGCATGGAAATTATGGTGTGTCTTCTATCAGCGGATCATCGAATGTTTTAGAAGCAATAGGTTATAAATTTACAAATGATAATTCCATACTTCAAAAACAGTTGGATGAAGCCGGATTATGCTTCTTACATGCACCATTATTTCATCCGGCTATGAAATCAGTAGCACCTATACGTAAAGAATTAGGTGTACGCACTTTTTTTAACATGCTTGGTCCAATCGTTAATCCTTCATTTCCAAAGTATCAATTGCTTGGAGTTTATAATCTGGAATTATTGCGTTTATACAATTACCTGTTACAGGAAAGTAAACAACAATATGTGATCGTACATTCATTGGATGGATATGATGAAATATCTCTTACCAGTCCGTTTAAAATAGTATCTGCACTGGAAGAGCAAGTATTATCCCCACAACAATTAGGATTTAAAATAGTAGAACAATCCGATTTGCATGGAGGCAACTCTGTTGAGGCTGCAGCAAAAATATTTGTAAATATCCTGGAAGGAAAAGGTACTGAAGCTCAAAATAATGCCGTATGTGCAAATGCTGCAATGGCGATACGTTGTGTGTATCCAAAAAAATCAATTGAAGAATCCGTTGCTCTGGCAAAAGAATCATTGACATCTAAAAAGGCATTGAAAGTATATAAAACACTTGTTAATTAAAGAGTATGAATATTTTAGATAAGATAATTCTAAACAAAGAACGCGAAGTAACAGAACGTAAAAGTCAATTCCCAACAGGACTGTTAGAACAATCACCGCTTTTTAACAGAACAACAATTTCATTTAAAAAGGAATTATTAAGAGAAGATAGAGTAGGGGTGATCGCCGAATTCAAGCGGAAGTCACCATCCAAAGGAGTAATTAATGACCATGTTACTGTTGAAGAAACTACTTCAGGATATATAAAAGCCGGCGCAAGCGCCTTAAGCATATTAACGGATCTGGAATATTTCGGAGGTTCTAGTGAAGATCTGACCGTTGCCCGTAAAGTAAATGAGTGCCCGGTACTTCGTAAAGATTTTATTATTGATGAGTATCAGATCATTGAAGCGAAATCTATTGGGGCGGATGTGATCTTATTATTGGCGAATGTTTTAAGTTCAAAACAAATTCGACAATTTGCGCAATTTGCTAAAACACTTGGACTAGAAAGTCTATTGGAAATACGTGATAAGGAAGAGTTAAAGAGCATTAATGAATTTATAGCTGCTGTTGGAGTAAATAACCGTAATCTGAAAGATTTTCAGGTCAATCTTTCACAATCTTTTGACCTGGTGAGTTTAATTCCCAATGATTTTGTAAAAATATCCGAGAGCGGAATTGGTGCTGCAAAAACAATTCATGAATTGAAAGCTGTTGGATACAGAGGTTTTTTAATGGGGGAAACATTCATGAAGCAACCGGAGCCCGGAAAAGCTTGCGCTGATTTTATTAAAGAAGTGAATGAATATAATTTATAAAAAAGCCGTAGCCACTGATATTCCCGTAATCGCAGGGTTGGCGGATCGTATCTGGAGAAAACATTACCCGGATATTATTACAAGGGAGCAAATTGATTACATGCTTAAAAATATGTATTCGCCTGCAAATCTTTTACAGCAAATGAATGAAGGTCACAAATACACATTGGTATATACCGGTGAAAAACCGGTTGGATATAGTTCGATAAGTACAAAGGATGATAAGAACTATTTTCTGCATAAATTTTATGTGGAAATAGCAGATCAGAGAAAAGGTATCGGCTCAAAATTACTGGATCATGTTTTAAAAGAATTGGGGTCTGCTCAAACTGTTGAATTAACAGTAAACAGAAAAAATTACAAAGCCATCAATTTTTATTTTAAAAAAGGTTTTGTAATTAAAGAAGTAGCTGATTTTGATATTGGAAATGGCTTTTTTATGAATGATTTTGTTATGATAAAGAAAGTTAATGGTTAATTGTTATCAGTTAATAGTTCATAGTGTTAATAGCTACGGCCTTCAGGCCGTAGTCATAATATACAATCTGTTATAACGGGGTTTTAGCCCTAGATAAATAAAATGAAATTAAAAGTTTGTGGTTTAAAATATAAAGAGAACATTGAACAGGTGGCAGTTTTGCATCCTGATTACATGGGTTTTATATTTTATCCAGGATCAAAACGTTTTGTTGGCAATGACTTTGTAATGCCAAATATTTCTTCCAATATTAAAAAAGTGGGAGTGTTTGTTAATGCAACTGTAGATGAGATAAAAGAAAAGGTTATTAAATACAAATTGGATCTTGTCCAGTTACATGGTGATGAAAGCTCACAGTTTTGTGCTCAAATAAAACCTATTGTTAAAGTAATGAAGGCTTTTGGCATAAATGAGACTTTTGATTTTAAAATATTGGAATCGTATAAAAACTCTTGTGATTATTTCTTGTTTGATACTAAAACAAGTGAATATGGTGGTAGTGGCAAACAATTTGACTGGACTATTTTAAAGAGTTATAATAATGATATTCCATTTTTTTTAAGTGGAGGGCTTGATCTAAAAAATATAAACAACTTACAACTTACAACTTGCAACTTACAACCTTTTGCAATTGATGTGAATAGTAAGTTTGAAATTGAGCCTGGATTAAAAGACATTGAAAAGTTAAAACAGTTAAAAAAACTAAATTAATCTTAAACTGTCATGCTGAACGCAGTGAAGCATCTTCTCCTTTTTAGCAAGATTCTTCGTTTCACTCATAATGACAATCAAGAAGCAAACTCATGAATTACCAAGCAAATAAGAAAGGATATTACGGAAATTATGGAGGAGCCTTCATTCCGGAAATGTTATATCCTAACGTAGAAGAACTTCGGCAGAAGTATTTAAAAATAATGAATGAGAAATCATTCCAAAAAGAATGGCGAAGCCTTTTACGTGATTATGTTGGCCGACCATCACCATTGTATTATGCGAAACGGCTTTCTGAACATTATAAAACTCAGATCTATTTAAAACGTGAAGATCTGAACCATACCGGTGCACATAAAGTTAACAATACGCTTGGGCAGATATTACTTGCCAAGCGTTTAGGTAAAAAACGCATTATCGCTGAAACAGGGGCGGGGCAGCATGGTGTGGCAACTGCAACGGTTTGTGCATTAATGGGGATGGAATGTATTGTTTACATGGGAGAGATCGATATTGAACGCCAGGCGCCGAATGTAGCGCGCATGAAATTATTAGGCGCAACTGTTATTCCTGCCAAAAGTGGAAGTAAAACATTAAAAGATGCAACGAATGAAGCCATTCGCGACTGGATCAATAATCCGGTCGACACATATTACATTATTGGATCAGTAGTTGGTCCGCATCCATATCCGGATATGGTAGCGCGTTTTCAAAGCGTGATCAGTGAAGAAATAAAGAAACAATTAAAAGAACAAACAGGAAATAAAAACCCTGATTATGTTATTGCCTGCGTTGGTGGAGGAAGCAATGCCGCAGGTGCATTCTATCATTTTTTAGATAATAAAAAAGTACAGCTGATAGCGGTGGAAGCCGCCGGTAAAGGAATTAATTCAGGCCATTCAGCCGCAACCAGTGTATTGGGTAAACCGGGTATCATTCATGGAAGTAAAACGCTGTTAATGCAAACGGAAGACGGGCAAATAACTGAACCGTATAGTATTTCAGCCGGGTTGG
>JBQTHQ010000130.1:0-15945 GCA_052389695.1 Bacteroidota bacterium
CTTTGTCAGATGGTTGATTCAAAAACTGTTCCAAAGATAAAACATCCTTTATTTTCACCTCTCTTGCTTTGGAACCCTCAAACGGCCCGATGATTCCGGCAGCCTCTAATTGGTCCACAATACGGCCGGCACGGTTATAGCCTAATTTTAGCCTGCGTTGAAGCAAAGATGCAGATCCCTGCTGGGTTTGGACTACGATGTGTGCTGCCTGAACAAAAAAGGCATCTCGTTCGGACGGATCATCCATTTTGCCGACACCATCCCCGCTCTCATCCACATACTCAGGTAATAAAAAGGCGCTCGGATAACCACGTTGATTGCCGATAAATTCACAGATACGCTCCGCTTCAGGAGTATCTACGAAAGCACATTGCAAGCGGATCAGATCATTACCTGTTGAAAGCAACATATCTCCTCTTCCGATCAACTGTTCAGCTCCTCCGGTATCCAAAATTGTGCGGGAGTCAATTTTTGAAGTCACCCTGAATGCAATACGTGCCGGAAAATTGGCTTTGATGGTTCCTGTAATAATATTTACTGATGGGCGCTGTGTAGCGATGATCAAATGGATACCAATAGCACGTGCCAACTGTGCCAGTCGCGCGATAGGAGTTTCCACTTCTTTACCGGCAGTCATGATCAGATCGGCAAACTCATCCACTACCAGAACAACATAAGGCAAGAACTTGTGACCATTATTGGGATTGAGCTTGCGTGCTATAAATTTTGCATTGTATTCTCTCAGGTTACGTACCTGCGCTTCTTTCAAAAGGTCATAGCGTTGATCCATTTCAATACATAAAGAGTTCAATGTATGGATCACCTTTTTAGTATCGGTAATAATGGCTTCAGCGCTATCCGGTAATTTAGCCAGGAAATGTCGTTCAATTTTATTGAATAAAGTAAGTTCCACTTTTTTAGGATCAACCAGTACAAATTTAATTTGTGAGGGATGTTTTTTATAAAGCAAAGAAACCAAAATGGCATTCAATCCCACCGATTTGCCCTGCCCGGTTGCGCCTGCCATCAGTAAGTGGGGCATTTTTGCAAGATCGGTGATGAATGTTTCATTGCTGATGGTCTTGCCCAAAGCAATGGGTAGGTCCATGGTGGTATTTTGAAATTTTTCCGAAGCTAGAATGGTTCGCATAGGTACCATTTCAGCATGTTGATTGGGTACTTCAATACCAATGGTTCCTTTACCCGGAATAGGGGCAATGATGCGGATACCAAGCGCAGAAAGACTTAAAGCAATATCATCTTCCAGATTTTTAATTTTTGAGATCCGTACTCCGGCTGCCGGAATAATTTCATACAGGGTAACAGTGGGACCAACGGTTGCTTTTATTTTTTCGATCTCAATTCCATAATCACTAAGTGTTTTAAGGATACGGTCCTTGTTCAGGTTAAGTTCTTCTGTATTGATCACAATGTCTTTGGAACCACCATAATCTTCTAACAGATCAAGTGGAGGAAACTGATAGGAGGAAAGATCCAGTGTAGGATCATACTCTCCAAAGGGTAATGTTTCTGTTTCAGCTAATACTTCGGCAGGTACTTCCGCATCTTTATTTTCAGGATTTTCAAGTGTAAATTCAACTCCGTTTTCCAATGTAGATAATACAACCTCTTTCACAGCGGGCTTTTCAACTTCTTCCACAATATCGTGTTTGGGTTCATTGGTAATTTCAAGGGCACTGTTCATCAATGGTATTTCAACCGTTTTTTCCTTAACCGTTTCTTCTTTGAAAGTATTTTCATTAATTTCTTCTTCGGGAGTTGTAGTCATCCCATCTTCAGAAATAATTTCTTTTTTACTTAGATCAAATGAAACATTGAATGCGGCAACTAAAAAAACAATGAATGAAAAAAGTAATAATACACCTGTTCCGATATATCCCAATACACTATTCAGTAAGCTACTCATGGTATAACCAAATGCTCCGCCCAGGTAAAACAATGCATCATTAAATAAGTAGGCAAGCGTTACTGATGTAAAAATTAAAAAGAAAAAAGAATAGCTGTATGCTTTCCGGAAATTAAAATCTCCGGTATTAAAGGTGATCCTTAGTCCGCTGATGAATGCTAAAAAAACAAAAATAAAAGATGCGACCCCAAACCATTTATGAATGAATACATGTGCCAGTAAGGCGCCTATTTTTCCCAGCCAGTTTTGTACAACTATTTCCGAAGAAAATAAATTTCCCAACACTTTATCCTGATCGGTTTCCCAGGTAACTATAAATGAGGTAAACGCAATGGCAAGATAAACGGAGAATAATAAAAGCGTTAATCCGAATATTTTCTGGAAACGTTCATTGTACGCAAATGCAAACAAAGCACTGAATTTTTCAGCAAAGGCGCTTTTGGGACTGGCATTATCAATGGCCTTATCCCTTTTAGACCTAGTTGTTTTGCCTTCAGAAGTATCGTCCTTTAATGTATTTTTTAAACTGTTTTTTTTAAGCTCAGCCATCTACAACTACTAATTACTAATTTATACCGAATATACCAACCTGCCTGCCGGTAGGCAGGTCTGTGTATATTTGGGGTAAGTTCAAAAATAGTGAATAGTGAAGGCTAAAAAGGAGTATAAGGTAGAATATTATAAACTATGGAATGTGAATAACAAAATGCTTCGGAATAAGGTTGTTATGGAGTGTTTATTGACCCATTTTCATTAACCCTTTTTGCATTTCTTCCAATGTAGTTTCTTTATAATCTTTTGGAATATCAAATTTGTTTTCCGGAACTTTTTCCTTTGTTACATTTTTTGCGGTGAGTGTTATTTTCATCCCATTTTGATTAATTACATATTCCATTGGAAATCCTTTTAGTCCTTTATATGCAGGGCGAATATCAGAATCAATAATTTCATCGGTGTAAAAAATATTGATCTTATCTTCTTTACCTTCTTTACTTTTTACGGTTATCTCAGCTTTTTTACATTTATAGCCGGCTACCGTTTTGGTTTCCTCGATATATTTAATTTCAGGGGTAGAAAATTGTTCTTTTCCGTCTTCCGGATTCATCCGTATTAAATATTTTTGGCCCATTATATCCATCAGACTCACTACTGTTTTAGCTTTTTCATCTATAATTATCGACTGTGTCGACATAGGTGTATTTGTATCCGTTCTGCGTTTGTC
The DNA here is from genome assembly GCA_052389695.1 of Bacteroidota bacterium. Taxonomy (GTDB): domain Bacteria; phylum Bacteroidota; class Bacteroidia; order 2-12-FULL-35-15; family 2-12-FULL-35-15; genus 2-12-FULL-35-15. Next base: position 3,150 of record JBQTHQ010000130.1, read on the forward strand.
GTCTTTTATGTAAGTTGTAATGGTACTGCCTTTTAACATGGCAGCTGCTTCAGGAGGTAAACCTGAATTTTTATCAAATACCATATCATAGACAACTACACCCTCAAAATTTTTTTGTGCGTTGATTATGTTATTGCTGATTAGTAAAAGAATTGTTGCGATTAATGTTTTTTTCATAGTCTATATATAATAATCAAGGTGACACATTAATTACTTGTCCTACTCTAAGCCTTACTCTTCCGCTGGGAAAGCCATTCATTTGCTTTATAGATGCTGTTGTGGTAGCAAACCGTTTGGCAATCTCAAAAACGGTGTCGCCTTTTTCTATTGTATAACATTTAAGATCAGGAGGATAAGCTGCTAATCCCCATTTGGTTTTTTTAATTGTTAATTCATTACACAACAGTTTTTGTTCTTTAAAGGAGATCAAATATTTAGGATTGATAGGCACTCCTTTAAACCGTACCTCAAAATGGAGATGTGTTCCGGTTGAGTGGCCTGTACTGCCTCCAAGTCCTACCAATGCACCGGCTGTGATCACTTGGCCGGGTTTTACTTTTATTTTTGAAAGATGCGCATATACGGTTTCTAAACCATTGTAGTGACGAATGATAACAACATTCCCAAAACCCCCATTTCTTTTGGCAATACGTACCATTCCATCAAATGCGGCAACTACTTTGTCGCCTCTGTTTAGGTCAATATCAATTCCATTATGTTGTGCACTATCACGCCATCCAAAACCCGAAGTAAGTGGCCCCTTGAAGGGGTGGACGTAGGTGCCATGTTTCTCTGCTTGCAAAACAAGGGTTACAGAAGTATCCCCTTTTAATTTTAGCATATCTTTTTCAGGAAAAAGATTGTTTATTTCCCAACTGGTATAAAGATCGGCAGCAGGAAATGATACATTGCTCGCAATTACCGGTTGCATGATTGTTTTATTTTCATTTTTTAAATTGGCTACAGCCAGCCTGATCTCATTCAAAAGGTCAAGCGGAATGGTATCCATTTCAAATAAATAATCCACCACAGAACTCAATTGCTCCTTGTTCATACATTGGATCAGATTTTTTTGCTTTAATGCAGTTAGCTCTATATGTATCGGATTGGCAACACTGTCTTCGGGGCCTGAAACGGTTGATCGTGCTGAAGAATGGGAGGCAACGAAAAGCAGCATACTCATAATAAATAAAATATGCGCTCTAAAAAGTAAGAGATTTTTTAAAGATGTCATTAGCCCCACCAAAATTTTGGATCGCTAAATTAACCATTTTAAGGAAAAAAGCAAATCAGGCGGTTGCTTTGCCTTTTTTTACGCTCTCTGCTGTGCGTCCGGGATAAACTTGTAAAGCCTTTTCAAGGCAGGTCATTGCTTTTGTTAAGGACTCTTTATTTAAAACATAAGCAAGCCGGACTTCATTTATACCTGAGCCGGGTGTGGAATAAAAACCTGTTGCAGGTGCCAACATTACTGTTTGCCCTTCATATTCAAATGATTCCAATAACCATTGACAAAATTTATCGGCATTGTCAATTGGTAAACGTGCAATACAATAAAATGCCCCGCTTGGTTTCGGACAAAATACATCCTCCATTTTGTTAAGTGATTCTATGACAAGATCCCGGCGTCCTACATATTCTTTTTGTACTTTATCGAAATAAGATTGTGGTGTTTTTAACGCAGCTTCAGCCCCTATTTGTCCAAATGTTGGCGGGCTCAAGCGCGCCTGTGCGAATTTCAGGGCCGCTGTCATGATTTCCTTATTTTTGGAGATCAATGCGCCAATTCGGGCCCCGCAAGCGCTGTAACGTTTAGAGATGGAATCCAGCAGCACCACATTTTGATCAATTCCTTGTAGGTGCATTACTGATACATACTCTTTCCCATCATAGCAGAACTCACGGTATACTTCATCACTTAATAAGAATAGGTCATATTTTAATACCAGCTGTTTTAATAATTCCAACTCTTCACGTGAATACAAATAACCAGTAGGGTTACCGGGGTTGCAGATCATGATGCCTTTTGTTTTTGGAGTGATCAGCTTTTCGAATTCCGAAATAGGAGGTAGTGCAAATCCTGTTTCTATATATGATTTAACTGGTTTTACGATCACATCGGCAGCACAGGAAAATCCATTGTAGTTTGCATAAAATGGCTCGGGAATAATTATTTCATCATCCGCATTAAAACAGGTCATCATGGCTATTTCAATTGCCTCTGAACCGCCTGTAGTGATAATAATATCATTAAAATCAATATTTATGTTAAAGCCATTATAATAAGTGGCTAAATTCTTACGATAGGATTCTATCCCTGCAGAGTGTGAATATTCCACCACTTTGATATCCGCATTTTTGATCGCATTTAACATGCTTTCAGGAGTTTCAATATCCGGCTGGCCGATATTCAAATGATAGATCTTGCGGCCCAGTTTTTTTGCAGCTTCGGCATAGGGTACCAGTTTACGGATCGGGGAGGCAGGCATTGAGGTGCCTTTGATAGATACTTTTGGCATTTTGTTTATTTTTTAAGAGCATCAAAGGTAGCATTTATACCTATTTGATGGGAGAAAAACAAGATTTTTCAGAAGAGCAGTGTGTAATATATCACCCCTTCGGGGTTTTGAATCATTTTCCTTTCCTGCTTCTATAAAAATGTCACTCCTTCGGAGTTAATTCAGATGATGGAGGATGTGGGCAGTATTATCTCTTCGGGGGATATCATTTTCTTTTATCTCTATAAATATGGTACTCCTTCGAAGTTTATTTAGATGAATCCCGAAGGGATGAAATATTTGTAGAATAATTTTAAGAATAAAGTTATAACCCATTTTTATCGGAAGAGCTCACCCTCTCCTTTGGAGAGGGCAGGGTGAGGTCTTATAGGGAGCATTTATTAACTAAATGACATTGCCCGAAGGGGTGAGCCTCGGTGCATAAAACAACAAATCCCCCTCTGAAATGAAACAGAGAGGGATTTGAGGAGATATTAGTTACAAACAAAAAAGACTAGTGTTTTTGCTCAACAGGAGCAACAGGTGTAGCTGGGGTTGCAGCAGGGGCAACTGGAGTTTCAGGAGTTGGAGCCGGTTTAACCACACCTTTGATCTTAACAACCTTTGAAGGAGTGTCAGCATTTGAAGTAATGGTCACTTGTTTTTCAAAAGCGCCCACCCGGTCAGTAGCATATTTTACTTTAATAATAGCTGAAGCGCCCGGTTTAATAGGCTCTTTAGGCCATTGTGGAGTAGTGCATCCGCAAGAACCTACCGCATTGGAAATGATCAAAGGTTCTTTACCAACATTTGTAAATTTGAATTCACGGTCACCATTTGAATTGTGTTCAATAGTACCATAATCAATTACTTCTGTTTCAAACTTAAATTTTGCAGCGTTAGGATTTGCAGGGTTTGGAGTAGTTGCTTCCTGAGCCGTAGCGCCCATGGCAACACATAATAATAAGCCGATAGATAAGATTGTTTGTTTCATTTGTTGGTTTGTTTTAGATTTATTGCTTCGTTTAGTTTAGTTAATGTTTTTCAAGTGGAATGGCGCCATTGTCTTTTTTTCCATTCGATGGGAACGTTTCTTCCACCGGTGCCGCTTCTACATTTCCTTTGATAGTGATCGTTTTTGAAGGTGTTTTGGCATTGGAAGTAATGGTAACGGTTTTTGTAAAATTACCCGGACGCTTTGTATCATAGGTTACTTTGATCACTTCTGATTCACCCGGTTTAATAGGCACATTTTTGGGGTATGTTGGTACGGTACATCCGCAGGAGCCTTGTGCATTGCTGATGATTAGAGGTTCTTTGCCTGTATTTTTAAATTTAAATTCATAGGTACCGTTTCCTGCATGAGAGATGGTTCCAAAATCATGCGCTTCTTTTTCAAAGCTTATTTCAGCAAGGCTTGCAACCGGTGGAGCCTCCTGAGCCTGAGCTAAAAAGGCTATAAATACTGTGCTTAATGTTAAAATTACTTTTTTCATACGTATTTGACGATTTAAATTTCGTTTTTAAAATATTACTAAAATCATGCCACAGTCTTAAAATCTGGAAAAATTATTTTTAGTAGCTTTGGTTCCTTCAATTTTAAAAAACGAAGTAAGTAAATTATTATGGAAATTCCTAAAACATACGATCCCAAAATTACTGAAGATAAATGGTATTCCCATTGGTTGAAGCATAAATTTTTCAAGTCGGTTCCCGATGAACGCGAACCCTATACCATTGTAATACCTCCCCCAAATGTTACCGGAGTGCTGCACATGGGTCATATGCTTAATAATACCATCCAGGATGTATTGATCCGCAGAGCACGTATGCAAGGCAAAAATGCCTGCTGGGTTCCGGGTACCGATCATGCTTCCATTGCTACCGAAGCAAAAGTAGTTGCGTTATTAAAAGAAAAAGGGATCAAAAAAACAGACCTTTCCCGGGAAGATTTTTTAAAACATGCCTGGGAATGGAAAGAAAAATACGGAGGAATCATTCTTAAACAATTGGAAAAACTAGGTGCTTCCTGCGATTGGGACCGTACCCGTTTTACAATGGAGGAAGATCTGAGTGAAGCGGTTATTGATGTGTTCATAGATCTGTATAATAAAGGACAAATTTATCGCGGGGTACGGATGGTGAATTGGGATCCTCAAGGATTGACCGCTGTTTCGGATGAAGAGGTGAACCATAAAGAAGTGAATTCCAAACTATATTATGTAAAATATAAAATAGAAGGAACTAAGGACGAGTGGATCACGATTGCAACCACCCGTCCGGAAACAATACTTGGAGATACTGCTGTTTGTGTGCATCCTGAAGATGAACGATATAAACATTTAAAAGGAAAACGTTGCATCATTCCAATGGTGAGCCGCTCCGTTCCTATCATTTTTGATGATTATATTGATAAAGAATTTGGTACCGGAGCCTTGAAAGTTACTCCTGCGCATGATATCAATGACTATAATCTGGGATTAAAACACAAGCTCGAAGTAATTGATACCATTGCTGCTGATGGTAAAATGAGTGCAGGCGCTAAATTTTATGTGGGTGAAGATCGCTTCGCGGTTCGTAAAAAAATTGCAAAGGATCTGGAAGAGATGGGGCAAATTGTGAAAATAGAAGATATCAAAAATAAAGTAGGTTACAGTGAACGAACAGATGCAGTGATAGAACCAAAATTATCCATGCAATGGTTTTTGAAAATGGATAAAGTTTCAAAACCTGCCTTGGAAAATGTATTGAATGGGAATATTAAATTAATTCCGGATAAATATATTAATACCTACAAACACTGGATGGAAAATGTACACGATTGGTGCATCAGCCGTCAGTTGTGGTGGGGGCAACGCATTCCGGCATGGTATGATGATAAGGGAAATACAGTAGTTGCCAAAACACATCAAGAGGCTTTAGAAAAATATAAAACCAATTATCCAACATCCAGTATCCAACATCTAAATCAGGATGAGGATGTGTTGGACACCTGGTTCTCTTCCTGGCTTTGGCCGATCAGTGTATTTGATGGTTTTAAAGATCCGAATGGAAAAGACATTAAATACTATTACCCAACAAATGATCTGGTAACTGCCCCTGAAATTTTATTTTTCTGGGTGGCCCGTATGATCATTGCAGGATATGAATATCGTGGAGAAAAGCCATTTACGAATGTGTATTTAACCGGGATCGTTCGGGATAAACAGGGACGTAAAATGAGTAAGTCATTAGGTAACTCCCCTGACCCCATAGAACTAATTGAAAAATACGGTGCTGATGGTGTTCGTGTTGGAATGTTGTTGTGCTCGCCTGCCGGTAATGATCTTCCTTTTGATGAAACACTGTGTGAACAAGGAAGGAATTTTTCAAATAAGATCTGGAATGCGTTTAGACTGATCAAAGGTTGGGACCTCACCCCCGACCCCTCTCCTGAAGGAGAGGGGAGTTCAAACTCCATTGCGATAAAATGGTTCGAGGCAAAATTCAATGAGCAGTTGGAACTGATCAACGATTGTTATAGCAAATACCGCATGAGTGAAGCCTTGATGATCACTTATAAATTAGTGTGGGACGATTTCTGTGCCTGGTATCTGGAGATGATCAAACCTGAGTTCGTGGATGGTAAATCAAAACCGATCGATAAAGCAACGTATGATGCAACAATCGATTTTTTTGAAAAGATCTTAAAAGTATTACATCCGTTTATGCCGTTTATTACAGAGGAGATCTGGCACCTGATCAAAGAAAGAAAAGAAAAAGATTGTGTCATTGTTGCTAACTGGCCTGCAATTAAAACAGCTGACACCGCTATATTAAAACATTTTGAAGTAGTGATGGAAGTGATCACCAATATCAGAAATCTGCGTAAGCAGAAAAATATTTCACCGAAAGAGCAGTTGCAGGTTTTTGAAAAAGTAAATCAGGGAGAGATCATTAAAACCTACGATGGCATCATTATGAAATTGTGTAATCTGAACAGTTTTGAATATGTAAATGAAAAAGTGGAAAATGCATTTTCATTTGTATTGAAACATGCTGAGTATTTTATTCCATTAACTCAAACAATTGATATTGCTGCTGAAAAGGAACGTTTGACAAAGGAATTGGACTATAGCAAAGGCTTTCTGAAATCGGTACAGATAAAACTATCGAACGAAAAATTTGTTGCCAATGCCAAACCGGATCTGATAGCAAATGAAAAAAAGAAACAAGCGGATGCGGAAGCAAAAATAAAAGCGATAGAAGAACAATTGGAAAGTTTGAAGTAAAATTGTACCTTTGAAAGATGATACACGTGAAAGAACTTATAACTATTGATTCAGAAATATTAGGTGGTCAGCCTGTATTTAAAGGAACCCGTGTGCCTTTGGAAAGTTTGTTTGTTCATTTGGAAAAAGGTGTTTCCTTGGATGAGTTTTTAGAAGATTTTCCTACTGTTACTAAGGAGCAAGCTGTTTCAGCACTGGAAATTGCTGAAAAACTGATGACTTCTAAAAACATCGAAAAGCTATATGAAACTGCTGCTTGACGAAAATTTACCTAAACGATTAAAACAAGATTTTACGGAATACGAAGTTTATACTGTGAGAGATAAAGGCTGGAATGGTAAAAAAAATGGCGAGCTTTTACAGTTAATGCTTTCTGATGGTTTTAATGCCCTAATTACATTCGACAAAAACTTGCAATTTCAGCAAAATTTTAAAAAATATTCTTTGCCTGTAATTGTGCTTAACGCAGAAGATAATTCATATCCCACACTTCATAAGTTAATTCCTAATTTAAAAATTCGATTATTAAGCGGTTTAATCTCCGGGGTAATTGAAATAAAAGTATAATATTAAACATGGGAAAAACATTGATATTAACCGGCAAACAGATCGAGCAAAAGATCAATAGGATCGCTTACCAGATCTATGAAAATAATTATGATGAAAAAGATATTTTGATCGCAGGAATTGCTCCAAGCGGTTATTTGCTGGCTAAACAAATTGCTGAAGTGCTGCAAAAGATATCTCCCATTAAAACCAGGTTAATTGAAATTGTTATCAATAAAGACAATCCGCTTGCCACGCAAATAAAAATTGCCCTTACAGAAAAAGAATTAAAAAATAAGGTGATCATATTGGTGGATGATGTACTGAACTCAGGAAAAACATTGATGTTTGGGGCAAAACCTTTTTTGGTAGCTCCTGTAAAACGACTTACAACAGCTGTGTTGGTGGATCGGGGACATAACCGTTATCCAATTAAGGCCGATTTTGTTGGTTTATCACTTTCCACCACCTTGCAGGAACATATTACCGTGGAGCTGAAAAAAGGGAAAGAGGCTGTGTATTTGAGTTAAATTATTTCATTGCGTCCCGATAGCTATCAAGACACAATGGCGCACAAATTTGTACATTAATTATTTACAAACTAAAATTCCTCACGAGGTCAAACGGATTGATCAAATTCAGATTCAATGTAAATCTGATCGTTTCTTCATATTTTAGATCATTCGCTTTTATGTAATCCTGAAAATCGTTAGAGATCAGAATAGGAAAATAAACCTCAAAAATATTTTTCATTAAGGAAATACATACCCCGGCATTGTACAATACATCTTCTTTGCTGAGTCCATCCCTGCCACAAGTGCCAATATCAGCATACAGGTTTAAAGGCAATTTTAAATTACCCAATGATGATTTCAAGTTCAATGCAGTTACCCATTCCGAGGATTGTCCTAAGAATGAATAAAATTTAAATCCTCCATCTGTTTCTGTGAATTGATTAGCAAGTATTCCATCAGTTTCTGTTCTTCCTAAATAAATATGGTCATACAAATAATCCTGATAACCGCGGTGTCCGCTTAAACGGAATTTGTACGGAGCAGCATCAGCTTTATTAGTTCCCAAAAATGTTCCTGCAAACAGACGCACATCAACCCCTTTATTTTTCTCTTTGAAATTATAAGAATACTTAGCAGTAAATCCTGTTTTAAATATTTTTTGTCCCTGTTGTAAATTTAAACTTACACTGTAAGGAATGATCACATCACTTTTTGAGAATTTGTAAGTCAGGTCATTGAAATTAAAATTGGTTTGTTTTCCGGAATGTGAAAGGCTGCTGCCCATCGAATCAATAACTATATTAACGTTGTAATCATCTCTAAGAATGCTGATGTTCCTATATCTTAACGTATGCTTATATGGACTTCTTGGCGCAGCTTTTTTAAACTCAATATTTAATTCCGGCGCAATTTTAATAAAATTCATATCAAAGGGTAAATTGGAATAAGCATAACGTGCGCCGGTAACACCAAGGGAAATTTTTTGAAATACATTTCCTTTTGGAAAGATGTTGTAGGTTAACCGGCCATATCCTGCAAGATCATCTGTACTATAACTATACATGGGCATCAGTTCAAATTCAAATTTTTTCTGAGGAAGTATATTGTTGTACAATGCCAATCCGAACATCCATTTATTATAATTGTTCCAGCCTGCAACAGGCGTCCAGAATAGTTGTGTTTTGTCAGGATTATCAAGACTTGCAAGGAATTGTAATTTCAATGGTTCTGTTTTTTTGAATAACCCCTTTGTGCGTAAGGTATTATTGTTACGGTTTACCTCGGGTATGTCTTCCAAATAATCAATTTTGAAATAATCAATATTTGCAGCCGGAAAATTTAATATCTGTCCGCCTTCAAATCCGTCGTAAATAATTACGCCCAATATCTTACCTTTTTGTATGCCCTGAATAAATACCGGGCTTTTTACTTCACCTTTATTTTTAACGCCAATATCCCACAAACCGCTTTGTTGATTTCTGCTTGCAAACGTGATTTTATAATCCAGTTTTTTTGTAGAATTGATCAGATCATCAAAGAACCAGCTTAAATTTTTTCCTGACACTTCTTCTAAAATTTTACGCAGGTCTTTGGGTTGGGGGTGTTTGAAATGCCATTCACTAAAATACTTTTGCATGGCCTGATCCATTTTTTTTTCTCCGATGTAAGCCATCAGGTAATCAAACACCAATGCGGATTTATGATAAACATCGCCTGCATAATTCAGATCTGTAAATTCATATGCAGGTGTTTCAATTGCCTGGTCCTCATTTTTTTTGGCAGAAAGTAAATACGTTAATTCGTATTCGCTTTTGTGTTTGTACCGTTGCATGTCAAACATTTTTCCAACAGTATTATCAGCAAAGCGCCCAATTAATTTACGCTCAGGATATTTGGTTTCAACATACCTGTTTTCATTAAAAGAGTTGATACCTTCATCCATCCAGGGGTGCAGGCGTTCATTAGATCCGAGCATTCCATAAAACCAGTTGTGTCCCACTTCATGAGTGATCACCAAATCGAGTTGGAAATCATTTCCGCTTTTTCCGATCACCGTAATGTTCGGATATTCCATTCCACCACCTGCGCTGATCGTGCCATCTACAGCAGTGCAATGGTTGTAAGGATAATCACCGTTCCACAATGAATAATAAAAGATAGCATCGTTCATATATTGGATACTGTGTTTCCATAAATTCCCTTCGGAATTGGTGAACATGGTCCAGGTGGTTACTTTGTGTTTGGTATGTGGAGTTATGATCTCACCTTTTAATACATGATAACGCTTATCGCAGAACCAGGCAAAATCATGTACATTGTTTTGTTTGAAACGTAAGGTTTTTGTTTCAGGATCAGATGCAGGAAATGCAAGGTCATTAGAATTGAAACTGGTTATTGCTTCAGTTGCTTTTACCTTCTGTTCAAGCCATTCCAGTTCTTTCTCTCCATCTACCATATCACCCGTTGCGCCCAGCACATAATTTTTTGGGAGTGTAATGCTTACATCAAAGCTCCCGAACTCTGAATAAAATTCACCTTGGGTTAAATAAGGCATATAATTCCAACCTTTATTATCATATACAGCCGGTTTGGGATACCATTGCGTGATCTGATAGGATTGTCCGATATGGCCCAGACGTGAAATTTTTCCGGAAGGGATCTTCACATGAAAAGGAGTAGTAATAATTATTTTTTCACCGGGTTTTAATGGCTCGTTCAAAAACAGCTTGCAAATATCAATGCTATCTTTCAGGAGTTCCCATTTAGCCGGCTGATCGTTTATTTTAAAATCGATCCGGTCAATATAACCGCGCTCTTCTTCTTTTGAATAATAAAATGTTGTATTTCCGCTTTCCCGCAATTGTTTTGCAAGTGCGGTTGTATTGTCCTTATATGCATTGGGCCACAAGTGCATATATATGAAAGTAAGTTGGTCAGGAGAATTGTTGATGTATTCGATCCGTTCATCAGCAGTAAGCTCATGTTTTACATCGTCCAGTTTGACCTGGATGGTATAATTTACTTCCTGTTGAAAATAAGTTTGTGCGGATGCAAGAGTTGATAATAAAACGAGTGCAAAAAATAATAGAACTATTTGTTTCATTGTATTTAGTAACCTATTTATTTTCAATCCTCATACTTAGCTTGTGTATTACATCACCTCCCCTTGGGGGAGGCCGGGAGGGGCTTTTATTTCAAAACCTCCGCCAGCTTTTTTTCCAGCTCTTCACCACGTAAATTTTTCGCAATGATATTTCCTTTTTTATCGATCAGTACACTATATGGGATACCCGTAAAATTATATAATTGTACTACGGGCGATTGCCAGAATTTAAAATCGCATACATGGTTGGGCCAGGTCAAATTGTCTTTTTGTATTGCCATCTTCCATTTTTCCATATCCTTGTCAAGGGATACGCTGTAAATATCAAAACCTTTTGATTTATATTTATTATAAGCTTTCACCACATTTGGATTTTCAGCTCTGCAGGGCCCGCACCAGGATGCCCAAAAATCCACCAATACTACTTTCCCTTGTAAAGAGGATAACGATAATGGTTTCTCTTCCGGTGTATTCATTGTAATTTCAGGAGCAGGGGTGCCTATAGCCAGTTTTTTTTGGGAGGCTACACTCTCATGAAAACCTTTAACATAAGCAGAGGTTGGGTATTTTTTGAATAAACCCTCATCCAATTTAATATAAGTTTGCAAGAACTGCTCTGCCGGCAATTGCTGGATAGCTGCCAGAGAAGCAAGGGATGACGAATTTTTTTCGATAAATTTTTGCAGATATTTGTTATGATCGTCCACTAATTTCATGTAAGGCGTTTCAAGTGCATTGCTCATGGAATCAATCTTAAGTGAATCCATTGTTCCTAAATTTATAAATGCCTGGAAAGTTTTTTGAAGTGAATCGCGCTGGCGGTAATTTTTGATCGCTGCCTGGTTAATCTCCAGGAATAATTTGGAATCAGGAGAACCTTCAACAGTATAAGTGTTGCCAAGATCAGCAGCATCACCTCTAACAGTAACTTTTTGATCAGGTTCAAAAATAAAAGTGGCAAAATTTTTATCGCTTACTCTTAATCTGTAAAAACCTATTTCAGTGATGGGTGTAGTAATTGTAAATTCTCCCTTTTCATCAACCACAACTGTATCAAGGGGTTTTAATCCGTCGGTTGCCATTTGCTCCAAAACCAGTGTTTCGCCATGGTGATTGCTTAATTTTCCTTTTAACTCAAAACCGGTTGAATTGGGATTTGTATTTGAGCATGCCGCTAATAGTATTATAGGAAGGGCAATGGAGATGTTTTTTAGTTTCATTATTAACGGGTTTTGTGTTTTTGACAAATATACATATTCTCTTCTCTTAGCGAAATATCAGCAGGCTTTTCTGAGTACCTTTATTAAGGTTTTTTAACAATTGCTCAATCCAATTAATTCTTTAACTTCGCAAGCGTCTATTGAAAAACTAAAAAGAAATATGAGCTATACTACCAACTACCAGCGTCTGAATAATATCATTGGCTGGTTTGTCTTTTTAATTTCCTCATTTGTTTATTTAAGTACGATGGAAGCTACCGCATCGTTTTGGGATTGCGGGGAGTATATTGCCTGTGCTTATAAATTAGAAGTGGGCCACCCTCCTGGAGCCCCTGTATTCCTGCTGATCGGCCGTTTTTTTAGTTTGTTTGCTTTTGGTGATACCAGTAAAGTAGGAGCAATGGTGAATAGCATGTCGGCATTATGCAGTGCTTTTACTATTTTATTTTTATTCTGGTCAATTACTGCACTAGCACGTAAAATAGTTGATCAATCAGGTGAATTGACCTTAGGTAGAATGATCGCTGTATTTGGATCAGGAGCTGTTGGTGCATTGGCTTATACATTTAGTGATTCCTTCTGGTTTTCAGCTGTTGAAGGCGAGGTGTATGCGATGTCCAGTTTTTTTACAGCCATTGTATTT
>JBQTHQ010000131.1:0-8559 GCA_052389695.1 Bacteroidota bacterium
GCCGGTACAAACCGAGATATTAGCAGAAACAGTTGCAGTAACTACCTGAATGGTATCTGTTACATACATCTGGCTGGGACAGATACCTGTTTGTACATTTTGATATGTAACAGTATATATAGCGCCATTTACCGGGCTTGGAATAGTTAAAGTCTGTCCGGTTCCGATCACTCCTCCGCCCACAGGATAACCACCATTGTACCATTGGTAATTGACAAAACCAACCGGTGCTGTTAACGTAACAGGATTACCTGTCGCACATATTGTAGATCCCTGAATTGTTTTTGGGTAACAATAGGCATCAACATAGGCATAAGAGTAATGGGCTCCCCCTGAGCAATCGGAAGCACAGAATTTTATAGTTAAAGTTTGGCCAATGTAACTGGATAAATCAACACTAACAGCTCTCCAGGGGGAATACCATACATTTCCTGCTCCACCACAGGGAGGCGATGTAGTTTCTATAAAGCCATCGATTTGCCGCGCACCACTCGTAACTGTATACTGACCGCCACAAGCAAGAGGGTTTCCGCTGGGATCTTTTAAACTCATCTCAAACCGAGCTTTTACATTGTCTGAATGGTCCCCATCATCATTACTTATAATAGAATATAAATAAGTAAATATAGGAGCTGAAGGATTAGGAGTAAATGTCCTTTGGATGCAATCTGCTCCATACCATGCCTCTTGGTTTCCCAGCCGGAAGGAATAGTTTCCACCGCCGGGGGCGCGAACAGTCACATTATTATTTGTATTTGGATCGGTTCCTGCTCCTGAAGTTAATGTATGACGGGGAGTAGCTGTATTATTTGCATTTGCCGGTGTTGTGGACTGAGCACAACCTCCTAAAGTTCCATTCACAGGAGGGGTCGCCGGTTTAAATCCTGCAATGGGCGGATTGACAGGAGGGCCGTTATATCGGGTCGCATCATCATTATACAATCCTGACCATCCCGACACATTTCCTGATTCAAACCCTAAGTTACTACCGCAGTCTATACCAGCTGTAACAGATGTTGCAAGAGGGGGGACAACAGGACAGGTCATATAGGCAACGCTTATATTAAATGTATTAAGACATTCGCCACTTTCTGCATCAATGGTTAAATAATATACTCTGCCAGAAGTAACACCTACTTTTATGGTCAAATTGTCCCCATCTTTTCCGGCAATACTACCGGCACATGTTGTTCCTCCTGCTCCAGGGCATCCGTCAGTGAGTGCAAAACTAACATCAGTAATAGCACTGGAACCTGTAGTGTTTGTGAGATCGATTTTCATACACCCTGTTGTAGGCGCTGTAAATCTGTAGATAAAATCTTCTCCTCCTGAATCACCCGCAGCTATTCCACAATATCCGCTATAATCAGCTGCTTTACCACAGGTAGTTTGATTACTTGCTGTAAAAGGAAAAGAAGCAATATTTTGTGCATTGGCACAGGTATTACCCTGACCTTGAACATTTAGGCTTAATAGCACAAAACATAATAATAAAATGGAGCGACAGAAAGTAATTTTCATAGTTTTAAATGTATAAATATATTATTCAATGTAAATTTTATGTTTTCTATCTAATAAAGATGACAAGTATCCACATAAAGTTGCATTGAAGCAAACCTTTTTTTTGATAAATAGCGTGGTTGAAAACAACTTTTAATTTGTAATAATCACTTGGTTATCTGTAACTTAAAAAATAAAACAAACTGGTTTTGGAACATTATAATCCATTTTTATTTTATTAAACTATTTATTACAGGAGACCGACAAAGGTGTATTTATAATAACGGATATTACTGGCAAATAGTTTAAATGAAGGTAGTAATACACTTTCTATTAATGAGAATGAATTACGAAATGGGGTATATTTATATCAAATAATAATAAATGATAAAATTATAAAAACTGATAAGTTAGTCATTATTAATTAAATAAGTATTAAATCAAGGCGCTTTTGGTGGTTATTACAATAGCGCCTTGATTTTTAAAATAACGGTAAAATTCTTGTCATTCAAGCTGTTTTATTTGAGCAATAAACTATTTACAAGTACCGACACTTAGAATTTGTTCATTTATTAAAAGCTGCCCATCTCTTAATATCCAATTTTCAACAGATTTCGGCCCTTCTATAGGATTTGAATCATTGTTAAAATGATCTACAGTTCCTTTAGGGACGTTGAAAATAATTTTATTCCCATCAATGGTTCCATTCATTTCCCAGCTACAGGAATAACTATTACCGGCTTTTATCAAATCTTTTTTGACTTCAGCTTCAATATTATTACCTGTTCTTACGAGCAGCACCATAGTATTTTCCTGTAATCCCTCAGCTTTCTTCTCTGATGTAAAACATTTATGTTCTGATTGAGAATACAACTTTACTGATAACAAACAAACCAAAATGAGTAAAGTGTAAATTGTTTTTTTTGTTTTCATTTTCAATGGTTTTTAAATCTGTTAAAGTTAAAATTAAGTAATGGTATTTTAATTTCTTTTTTTTGCCAAATTGGAATTCCGAAATGATAATAAAAAACGAAATCTCTTTCTATTAAAGGGTTCAATAAATGTGTTGACTGAAATCCGAGCCTGCAAATATCAAAATACATGACTCCTTTTAAAAGGAGATGGTTGCATCTATTTTAAAGTATTTTCGTACAAGAACCTTGTATCGATTAAATATACATTTTGAAGGCTTTTATCAATAAAAAGATTTTTCTTATTCTTGTAAGTTGATTTGTTAGTCTTATATAAGTTATTTCAATAAAGGTACGTTATTACAGGTGTTTTTAAGAAAAATGTGTTGGTTTAAACATTCTTTTGTTGATTACTTTATCGGGAGGAGTTAAAATGCATTTTTTTGTTTTATAGTTTTACCACAAAATTTTAAAACCGTTCTGAAATATGGTGAAAGAGAAAAAAATCTTCGTTCTTGATACATCTGTAATTATTTACGACCACATGGCGGCAAAAAGCTTTAAAGAGCATGATGTGGTAATCCCGATAACGGTATTAGAAGAGTTGGATAATTTTAAAAAAGGGAATGATACCAAAAATTTCGCTGCCCGCGAATTCACACGTTATATTGATAAAATTTCTAACGGAAATACCCTCCAGGACTGGATCAACATTAATGGCAAAGGTCATGGTATGATTAAGATCGAAATGCACCAGGATTCAAAAGTAGATGCTGAACGGGTTTTTGGAGAGCGGAAAGCGGATCATCGCATTTTAAATACCGCCTTATATGTGTCTGAAAAATATCCTGATCGTAAAGTGGTGATGGTTACTAAAGATATTAATCTTCGCATCAAAGCAAAATCACTTAGTTTAATTGCAGAAGACTATGAAACAGGGAAAATAAAAGATGTAAATGAGCAGCTATATACAGGCCGTAGCGAAATATCTAAAGTATCAACGGAAATCATCAATGAAATTTATGAGAAGGGTTTTTGCGAGCCGGCAGCATTATTAAAAAAGCAAAAACCTACATCTAATCATTTCTATGTATTGAAAAACGGGACAAAATCCGTATTGGCGCATTATAGTCCCGGAAAAGATATATTGGAGCGTGTAAAGAAAGTAACAGCTTTTGGAATAAACCCGCGCAATGCGGAGCAGGCTTTTGCCTTAGATGCAATTCTTAATCCCGATATTAAATTGGTATCCTTACAGGGTGTTGCAGGAACCGGGAAAACATTGTTATCATTGGCCGGAGCATTGGAACAACGCAGAACCTTTCATCAGATCTATTTAGCACGTCCCATTGTTCCTTTGAGTAATAAGGATATTGGTTATTTACCGGGAGATATAAAATCCAAGTTAAACCCATATATGGAACCATTGTGGGATAATTTGAAATACATTAAAAACCAATTCAATGAGAAGGATAAAGAATATAAGCAGATTACTGAAATGGTGGAACATGAAAAACTGGTAGTATGCCCATTGGCCTACATTCGCGGAAGAAGTTTATCGGATGTGTTTTTTATTGTTGATGAAGCCCAAAATCTTACTCCGCATGAAGTAAAAACAATTATTTCACGTGCCGGGGAAAATACAAAACTTATTTTTACAGGTGATATTCACCAGATAGATACTCCATACCTGGATACTCAAAGTAATGGTTTGTCCTACTTAATTGATAAGTTAAAAAATCAGCCTTTATATGCTCATGTTACTCTTGAAAAAGGAGAACGTTCAGAATTAGCGAACCTGGCAAACGAATTTTTATAAGAATTTATCAGCTTTTGCTGACCTTTTCAAGGTCCATTTCACAAACAGGGCATTTTCCCGGTTTATCAAATACCTCTTCTGTACATTTCATGGGGCATTGGTATTGCTCCTTAGTAGTTTCAACAGGTGCTGCATCAGATTTTGGATGATCATCTCCGCAAGCGCTTATAAATGTTGTTATAACTGAAATAAAGAAACTTATTATAAAAATTTGCTTTTTCATTTTTTTTATTAGACCTTTAATTATCTACTAATTTATAAAAAATTATTAGATTTTTTGTTTTTTCAATCTAATGTATATATTTGTACTAATACATAATTAAAGGTGGTCATATGAAAAAATTGTTGTTGCTATTATTATTTATCAGTGGAATGTCAACCATGAGCTATGCTCAATCCGGTAAGGAAAAAGAAGGAAACTTTTTTTCACGAATGTTTAATCGTGAGCAAAAACCCCGCGGACAAATGCAACATTTTGACAAACAAAAAAAGGATCCCAAGATGAAACATAATGGTACATCTTACGGCAAAAAAAGTAAACATAAAGTTGATGGTGATGGGTATGGTACTGCTACTCAATCAGGAAGAAAGAAAAGAAAGAATGGGGTTAAATAAAAGTTCCTTTTTGTTTATCCGTAATTAAATTCCCTGACCAAATATTTTGAAAACGACAGAAGATCACCTTCTGCAAAGCTTTTTCCAATTAATTGAACTCCAAATGGCAAACCATTGGAATGTTTCCCAATTGGTAATGAAATAGCAGGAAGCCCTGTAATATTAGCTTGTACGGTAAAAATATCTTCCAGGTACATGGCAATAGGATCAGCGCTATTCTGGCCAAATTTAAAGGCTGTTCCTGGTGTTGTGGGTAAAAGTATAAAGTCGTAATTTTTTAAAATTTCATTCGTTTTGTTTTGCAATAACCGGCGAACGCGTTGTCCTTTTGAATAATAAGCATCATAATATCCTGCACTCAGTACAAATGTTCCAAGCATGATTCTGCGTTTTACTTCCGTTCCAAACCCTTCGGTACGTGATTTTTTATAAGTGGATTCAAGATCAGTTGCATTTGAGCTTCTGTAACCATAGTTAATTCCGTCATATCGCGCCAGGTTAGAAGATGCTTCAGCTGTTGTTAATACATAATAAGTAGGAACCAGATAATCTAAAAATGGAAAATCGACAGCTTCTACTGTATGTCCGGAAGTCTTTAATTTTCCGATGATCTCATTCATACGGCCCTTTATTTCAGGATTCAAACCTTCTTTTTCCAAACAATCTTTTAAATAAGCTACACGAATTTTTGCTGGAACTTTATTTAATTCTTTTGAATACGCAGGAACAGGTTTAGATGATGCGGTGCTGTCATATTCATCTGTTCCCGATATTACCTCCATGATCAATGCAGTGTCTTCAATAGTTTTAGCCAAGGGTCCTATCTGATCAAAGGAGGATGCATAGGCAATAGCACCATAACGTGATACCCTTCCATAAGTGGGTTTTAATCCTATTACACCACAAAATGATGCAGGTTGGCGAATGGAGCCTCCTGTATCAGTACCTAGTGCCGCAAGACAAAGGTCAGCGGCAACAGCTGCTGCTGAGCCGCCTGAAGATCCACCCGGAACCCGTGTAGTATCTAATGGATTCAACACGTTTCCGAAAAAAGAGTTTTCGTTAGAGCTTCCCATTGCAAATTCATCACAATTGGTTCGTCCAATAATGATAGCATCTTCAGCTAACAAACGTTCCACAACAGTAGCACTGTAAAGTGATTCAAACCCTTCTAAAATTTTTGATGATGCTGATAATTTATGGTTCTTGTAACACAAATTGTCTTTCAGTGCAATTACCATTCCCGCCAATTTGCCAGCTGTTTTAGATCTGATTCTATCATCAACAGCTTTTGCTTTTTCTAATGCGGAACTCTCAAATACTTCTAAAAAAATATTTAGATTATTGGTTGAGTGGATGCGTTTAATGTAAGATTGAACTAGTTCAGCGCAGGAAATTTTATTGCTGTATAGGTCAAATTGTACTTCTGAAAGCGAGTTGTAGGTTTTCACAATTAAGAGATTCGATATTATAAATACAAAATCCTCTTCCGGGGAAGAGGAAATGTATTTTAATGAAAATAAAAATAATTAGTCTTTTTTCTCAGGAGCGGTAGTATTGCTTTCTCCATTTTCACCTTTGGATGCATCCTTGAATTCTCTAACGCCCTTACCCAAGCCTTTCATTAGTTCCGGAATTTTTTTACCACCGAAAAGTAATAGAACGATGATCAGGATAATTATCATTTCCGATCCGCCCAAACCAAAAAGAAGAAATATGCTATTTAACATGTTATGTGATTTTAAATCTAATGTAAAGATACTAAAAAATTGACAATTAGTTATTCTTATATAACCAGGTTTCCGGGTCTAATTTTGTTTGACCTTTCCATACTTCAAAATGTAAAACAGTTTTTGAATCATCCTCATCAAATACAATAGAACCAATGTTTTGTTTTGTTTTTATCTGGTCGCCTACTTTCACATATACTTCTCTCAAATTGGAATAAATGGTCAAAAATTCTCCATGCCTGATTAGTACAAATTGTCCGGATCCCGGCATGTTTACAACGGCTTTTACTTCTCCGTCAAAAACAGCCCTTGCCAGTGAACCGGTATTGGTGCAGATATCAACACCGTTGTTATTGATCTCAATATCTTTCATCAATGGATGAGGATGAACACCAAAACGTTCGCATATCACCCCTTTTGCAACCGGCCAAGGCAGCTTACTTTTATTGCTTGTAAATGAATTGGAAAGTTGTTGTGATTCAGGCGTTAAAACCAGTCGCTGTGGTTTTGGTTTGTTTTCTTTAGCAGCCTGTGCCTGAGCTTTCTCAAGCTCTTTTTCAATTACCCGTTGAATAGCCTGCTGCAATTTTTCAGCATCTTTCTTTTTCTTTTCGAGGTCTTTTTTTAATTTACTTTCCTGTTCCTGTAGTTGAGAGAATACCTGCTCTTTTTCAGTTTTTTCGGAAGTAAGGTTTTGTTTCTCGGTTTCTTCGTTCGTTAACAATACGCGTTTATCCGTTTTCTTGGTTTCCAGTTCCTGAACTTTTCCATTTAATTTTTTTTGAGTTCCTGTAATCATTTCAGCTTGTTTGTGCCTGTAATCGCTGTATTGTTGAAGATATTTTAAGCGCATATAGGCCTGTTCAAAGTCTTTTGATGCGAAAACAAACATTAACCGGCTATAGGCATCCTGATTCTTGTATGCATAATAGATCATTTTCGCGTAATCGGCCTTGAGCTTTTTTAGATCATTTTGTAACCCTTTAATGGATTCATTATTTTCATTGATCAGTCTGTTTAGCGCTCTAATTTCACTATTAATGGTAGCTATTAATTCTTCACGTGCACTTATTTTTTTATTGAGAGTTACCAGTTGATTTAATGAAAGCTTTTTATTCTTTTTTGTTTCACTTAATAATTGATTGGTGTATTCTATTTCTTTTTGAAGTTGTTTCTTTTTGTTTTCTAAATCTTTTTTTGTTTGCTTTTGGGCAAAACAAAGTGTGCTGTTTAGTAAAGCCAAACACAAAATAATAACAAATGATAATGATCTATTTTTTTTCTTTATAAATGATTTGCTCATAATTTTCCGGTATTCTAAAAGGGAACGTAAGCTCCTCGTTTAATTCGGTTTTTGAATAGCTCAGATCAATATTAACATTTTTTTGCGCTCTTATTGCATATTTCATTTGCATCGGAAAAAACTGGGCAGAATCTACTTTTTCATAGTTTCCAAAACGTGCATCAAAGCTTCGTTCGGGATTGAATTCGTAAAATAAAATTCGGGCTATTTTAAAAGTGCCGGGAGTTAAGTAAATACTTTGTGCAGGCTCTTTTAATTCTTTTCCTTTTTCCATTACCCTGCGAAGTTTATATTTTCTGATAGTTCCAAGTGTGTATTGGCAATTATCAACACCCGGTTTTATTTTTTCATCCTCATGGTAAAATTCTACACTGTTGCCGATCAAAAGGGATTGTAATATTTCATAATCTAATTCTGTATTTAATAATTTACTGACATAAGCATAATCTCCTTTAAAATATTTTTTTTCCAGGCTGTTAAAAAACTTTACAGAATCTTTTGTGGTGAGTACTCTGGCCACTTCTATACCAAGTTTGGAAATGGACATCCAGATAATACTATCTTTTTTTATTCGTAAGGCAATTGTAAAAGAATAGGAAGAACTATCAATCATGCTTTCTGCACTAAGTTTAGCTTTTAACCTGTCAAAACGAAATTCGTTTGATTTGAGATGGGATGTAA
>JBQTHQ010000132.1:0-22364 GCA_052389695.1 Bacteroidota bacterium
TTAATTTCTTCTCCGACTTTTGATTCAAGGCCTTTTAAATTTTCTTCTCCCGCTGTTGCTGCCATTTCTTTTGTTTCGACATCACTTGTAGATAGGTAACATAAAAATTCTTCGGGGTTGGAAGTAATACGTTTACCTCCAAAAATCTGCACTTTCAAGCCTTTAGGATTCCGGGTTTCAATAACGCTTACCAATGATTTTAAAAAAGCATCACGCCCGGCTTTGGGTAAATTCGCCATTCGTTCCCACCGTCCATTACGATAGATTTCAGCAATACGGCAATGTTCAGGATATTTTGTTTTGTAAGTAAGCCGAAAGCCTGAACCTTCTATACCTTCATTACTGCCCGTTGAGCGTTTACTTTGATTTTGTTTGTTGAACTCCGCAACAGATACTTCGCTATCATGTAAGCGGTTGGCAATGTCCTCTAACTGGGGGCATTGCGAAAAAAGTTCTTCCGGTGTTTGTAATTTCATTGAATATTTAATTCTTAATGGTTTCGATTAATTGAACTTCCTTTAAGTAAAGGCAGATAGATTCGGATAATTTGGGCTTTGGTACAACCCTGATAAATTCAAGATCAATGGGTACGGTTGCTGCTATTTTGATTTGCCCTGTAAATTCCTGAATGCCATAAAAATTAAAATCTTCATAATCATCGCTTTCATTCCAAATATTTGTATCCGAAGTGATAAGTACACTTGATGGAATTTCTTTGGCAACTAAATAGTAATATTCATTTTGAGCATTGATAAACGTTGATAAGCCTGTGGGCTTAATACGGATAGCTTGAAAAGTATAATCTTCAAAGCTTAATTCACGCATCCGCTGTTTTATATATTCAAGTACATAGTGATCCATTAGCGATATAGCTTTTTACCTTTTAAATAAATTTTTACAGTATAGGTGTTATCGGAAGCATTTAGATTTTCATAAAAACCTTGGATATATGTTCCTCCGATCAATGGCTCTGCAAGCTTTTGAAATTCGTATTTCCTGCGTTTAAACTGCACTTTGTCTGTTTGCACATATTGTAAAACAGGATTCGACATTTTGTTATTCAGCGATAAGGAAAGCCTCCCAACAGTCAAATTATTTGCTCCCGCACCTTCGCCCTGGGTGGTTACTAAAAAACCGTTTACCATTATAAAATCTTCCGGGATTTTAAACTCGAATTTTTTTATCTCCAAAGGATTAACTGACACCTCAATTATTTTGTATCGTGTTTTAAGAATCATTTTATGATACCGGATTTTCCAAGCGTAAATAAATACTGACTGTATAAGGAAAAATAGTCCCTGCAACATTCTTGTCCCGGTAAGTAATATCTACCGTTGAGTTTTCCGCTTCTTCATCCACTTCTTTATCAAAGCGTTCATTGGGGGCTACATCTATTCCCGAAAAAATTAATTTTATTTCATATCCATTACAGTAGATTTCTCTTGAGTTAATCTCGAATTTGTCAAAGCTTCCCAGTTCGTGGGCTTCACCATCTGTACACGTTACTTGAATCCCTTTTACTTTTTTGTAACTGCGGTCGGTTGTTACTCCTTTTGTGCTGACTACATCATTAGCAGCAGCAATAGTGAGATCAATCTTTTGATATTTTATGTTTCTTAATAGGGTCATTGGAAATAGTTTAAAATGATTTTTGTTAAAAGGATTAGCGATGCTGCAAAGCAGCACCGCTAATGGTTAAAGATCACAAAACAGAAATGGCAAAAACTTTAACCTGAATCCTTTTATGCAGGTAATACCTGCACACCGATTAATTCTGCTTTTAAGGCTGTATCTGCAACTGAAACCTCCGAAAAGTGAATATCAAGAACAATGTCAGTTCCCGGTTCAATCCATTTAGGATTTGACAATTTGTATATGCCTCGCAGCGTATCGGTTTTATTGGTAGTGTCAAAAATATTCATGGAGGAATCTTTCGGCATTAAGTATTTTCCATTTGATTTTAATTCAAAATCTCCGTTAGCGATTTCTTTGGGAATAATACCGAAAGCAGCATCCAAAGGGTTAGCCGAAATACCGCTTGTTATGCGGAGATGAGTAAGTAAAAACCATTGGTCTTTTTCCAATTGTGCTTTACTTACATTCGCCACACCGGGATTTTTGGTGTCGTCATTTTTAAACATTCTAACCGAACTCACACCGCCCGCAGGTTTTACAACATACAGTGAAGCATCGGCCAATTGCAAACGAAAATCCGCAAGTCCGTTACGTATTTCTTTTGGTAGTCCACCCAAGCGTTTCATTGCTTCATCACGTGGCGACATATTTTCTCCACCCCCAATAGGTTTTGGTCGAAGAACTTTATTCATTGCAGCCTGACGTTTTGCAGGATTCGGAATAGCAGTAACAGCTCCTAAAAGTGTTTCCTGCTTGTCAAGGCTCGCATAACCGATAGCAGCCATTTGATCGTCATTGTTTAAGATTGAATCTAAATCGTTTGTGTTCATTTTTTTATTTATTAATGGTTTAACTTGTTTGATTTTTTATTTTCTTTTGGTTGATTTTAAAGGATTACAGGGGTTCGTCTAAGTTTGAATACTCAAATTCGGAAACAATATTTTCAGCTCCCAACCCATTCACACCTTCCGACAATTCAGGCAGGTTAGGGCTAAACCTGTTTTGTTCAAGCAGCTTTGCCAAATCTTGCGCCTGTGCTTTGTAATAGTTTGTTTCAAGGGATGCTTTGCTTGCATCAGGAGAAGTTCCTAATCCGGCAAAAAGATCTTTTTTCAGGATTACTTTTGCACCGCTGATAGCACCACCGGAAATAAAGCCCCATCCAAGGCCGTTGACAAAAGCGGCTCCCGGTGTTTTTTTGCCGTGTGTGGCAAATACAGATGTCCCACCTATTAAAACAAGGGCAGCGGGTTTGATTACTTTTTTGATCTGGAAGCCTTCCACAGATTCATCAGGCTGTAAAAAAGGAACTTTATCTATCAGGTGTCCTGCAAGTGAAGAACCCACTAAACCAAGGACGATACCAATAGGCTTAGTTTGTTCAGCTTGCAACCCTTTTTTGGCAGCCTTGTATTGTTCAGCTCCTGATAGACCTTTTTTGCCTTTTTTCTTCTTTGAGCGTTTTTTAGTCCGGTGTGGTTTAGTTTTCATGTTCTTTACTGTTTTTGATTATTTTTTTATTGGTTAATTTGAATGTGTGTTATCAGGTTATTTCAGCACGATGCGTTTCACTTTTGAATTTTTCGGCAGAAACTTTCTACTACGCTTTATTTTTTTACCCTTGCGGTATTTTACTACTTGGCCAACACCGTTAAAGGCAGGTTGTCCTTTTTGTTTTTTACCAAAAACTGCTTGACGCGCTTTTGGGGAAAAAGCGAAAACCAACGCTGTGGTCAGAAGGGCTGCTCCTGCAATAGTTTTTCCGGGATTCTCTTTTACAAAGCGACCCGCTTTTGCAAAAAAGCCTTCTTCCGAACTCGCACTTTCTGCACTCTCATAGCTTTCTTGGGTTGTGGTAGTTTCAGGGGAGTACTCTGTATTAGTTGCCACTTCGTTTGCCATTGCTGAACTGCTTGCTGCTGCTCCACCGGATGCAGCAGAATTATTCATAACTGCACTTGATGTTGGAGGATTTGAAGGGGCTTCTGCTTGTTCCTGTTCCATCAATTCATTCATTGGTTGGTCAGCAACTTTTTTATTTCTCGAAAAGAATTTTTTTATCGCATCAATGAATTTTGCAAGCCCCTTCTTACTTTCATCAATATTGCCCGAACTGTCTGTTTCAAATTGTTCTTGTTCCGGTACATCCACGTCCTGCACATCATCCACATTTGGACTTACATCATCACTTCCGAACCCACGTACAGAACTTTTTTGTGCAGACTGGCGTTTTAATTGTTCATAATCACGCTTATTGATTCCGGCCTCTTTCATTTTAGCAGCAGCGGTTAATAAAGTTGCTCCCGCTGCAACTATTGCAGCAGCCGTAGTATAGGGTTCACCTAATGAACCAATGCCGTTAAGCTTTACCTTTTTACTTGTCCGACCTGTTTTTATATATTTTTCAAGCTTGGAACGTTTACCACCAATCTTTTCAAAGACTTTGGCAACTTTATCCAATCCGGCTTTTGATTTATTCCAAAGTATTGCGTTAATACCTGCTCTTTCAGCTTCTCCCTGTGTAAGTAGAGCAGGGTAGAGGCGTTCTGCCATTCCGAATAGGTTTACTTTCATTGCCATTAAAAAACCTGCCCGCATTAATAGCGTAAGAGGATTTGAAAGCACAAGAAATTTTTTAATCGCTGCACCAACTTTTTTTGCAACTTCTTTTGTTTTTTCAATTACCTTTTTAGCTACGATTTTTACTTTCGTATCAACAGTTTTCTTTATCTCTTTTGCTTTGGCAATAATTTTTTGATTTGTTTTTTGTACCGTTTGTTTAACAGTTTGAACTGATTTTTTAACATTGCTGAAAAACTTTTTTCCTGCACCGCCAAGTTTCAATTTTCCAAGTCCTTCGAGATATTCTTCAATCTCTATATTACCTTCCAACAGGCTTTCCAGATTACCTAAAAATTCATCCTCTGCATCTTCAACCCCATTCATAGAAGGGCTTTCCTTGTTCCACCTTTCTTCCTCTTTGGCAAGTATTTCAAGTGCTGCATCCCGATCAGGTGTATTCCATGATGCAATCGCATAATCGAGCATCTTTAAATGATTTTTTGCACCGCCTATGATTGTTACTGAATCAGGATTTTTGAGGATGTAATTACGAGTTGCGATGATGTGTTGCAGGATAGAATCTAAAAAAGGTTTATCGGAAATTTGCGTTTCGCTATCGCCCAATCCATCAATAGGTTCAAGGCAACCAATATGACTGCCTGTTAGTATGGCTTGTAATTCATCATTTGAATCAATGGTGGTTTCTCCTATGCTTCCAAGTCGGGCAATAGGAATACCACCCAGTAATGCTGTTGTTTCCATTCTGTGGTCGAATTTGTCTGTGTAAGTTTTTTGATAGTTAAATTCATTGAGTACGCAATCAATCACGTAGTATTTTTTTGGATCTTCCGGCAAGGGAACAATGACGTACACGTGCTGCCAGTTAGCCTCGTATTTTGTAATTCGGAATTTGTGTTTGATACCGAGATTGGTAAGAATAGAGCTTGTAAAAATGCTCATGCAATCACAATCAACCCCGGTAAACCTGTCGCTCCACGTTCTGCGTGGCCTGCGTAATTCTTCCACGCCATCCTTGTCAAGCTTGTACTGGATATGATCGTAAATGAAGTTCCAAATATTTTTACAGGTTCCGGCAAGTGTTTCGCCTTTTAGAAGAGGAGCAATTTTAGCAGTATCGGCAAGTGTTTGATGAACATAAGCATCCATTTCATCAACGGTCATTTTTACATTACCATTGGAATTTACAATGTCATAAGTGCCTTGCGCTTTTGGAAAATATTTGTCGAACTCATAACCCCTTTTAATTTTGCGTTTATGATCTGCAACAAGCCCTAACAAGGCAATTGGATATGTTCCCTTGCTGCTCATTCCGGCTGATCCTCCTTTTGTTTTTTGGACTTAAACCTGTAAATTAGGAGTTCGCCAATAACTTTCACCGCCAAAGCAACAACACCGCTAATGATTGATTTGATTATAAAAATGTAATTGTCAGGATTGGTAAAAATGGACTGGATTGAAATAAAAGGATGGTTGTTTTGTGCGTGTAGTATGACTGCAATAGAGCCAAGAAGGAAAGCAATTACATTGCTTACTATATTTAAAATCATGTTTTCGTGTGTGGTATCTGAATACATCTGTGCTGATAGATTTTGCACAAATATTTAACACGCATGAAAACTCATTTTAATCTAATTGCAAGTAAATGAGGGTAAACGGAGATAATTTAAGTTATAATAAGTTGTTTAAAAGTAGTTAATAGTGAAGATAGCCGGATACTAGTATATGAGGTATATTTACCATGTAATAAGCTATTATAGCAGCCATATATGAAAGTGAAACTATTTATACTAATGTTAATCCTTTTTGTCAACAGTTCTTTTGGTCAAAAAGTTCAGGATAGATTAATTTCTGTTGAAAAAAGAATTTCAGTTTTTTCAGACAGCTTGTTAAAACTTAATAAACAATTAATTGAATTAAATGAAAAATGGGAATGGAAAGGACAAATTCTTGAAGAACGTCTAAAACAGGCCTCTGATACAATAGCAAACCAAAACTCTCTTCTTGACGGATTTGGTGTTTTATATACAATTATAACAATTATCATTACTTTGATAGCGGTTGCAGTACCGATTTTGACCTATCAATTTGGTGTCAAGCCTTCACAAAATGCCATAAAAGAGTTTGAGAATAATGCAGATAAAAAATTTGAGAATTATCTTTCAAAAACAAGGAACGAACAAATAGAACAAGCGATAGAAAATTTAAAAAGCCAAAATCAAGAATTAAAGCTTAATGCTATAAATTATTTGTCTTTAACACAGTATCAGGGCTTTACAGATTTACAATTATATAAATTATTCGTACTTCTTAAATCAACGGATTTTGACCAAACAATAGAAGTCAATATTGCTTATATTATATCAAATAAAAAAAACGATTACGCTACTGACTATTTTACTCAAATAATTAAAGACGGATCCAAAAATATCAGCATAAAACATGCTGCAATTAGATATTTCACAAATATTGGAATAGATAACTACTTAGACCTTTTTAAAGATTTACTTGCTAAATCAACAGATAAACAAAGTGAATATTTTATGCTTCTTGCTCATGTTGCAAACGCGAATAAGAAAGCTGTTAAAAGACTTCTGAATGCCAAGGAACTTATTGACTTATTAGATATGAATGATTTAAAAAAGTCACAGGAAGGGATTCTATCCAATAAAAATCAGTGGCAAATATCAGACGAGGAATTAGAACAGTCATACTTAAATAAAGAATTTCAGAGGTTGAGCCAACTATAATTATTAATGAACTTATTAAAAATTTCAGACCCGGATTTTTGGGAACAAATTCACGCTCGACATAATATCAAAGGTGGAGTTTATAAAATAATTGCTGTTAAAGATGGACAACGTGTACCAATAAATAGATTTTTAGGTATAGACAAAGAGGGTATTCTTTATATTGGAAAGGCAACTTCATATATTAACCGGGTTATTAGTTTGAAGACCTCTATTTCTCCTGAATACAGAGGAAAGGGGCATATCTGTGGCCGCAGGTACAAGAGCAACGAAAAAATTGCAGAATATTTTTCTTATGATAATTTATTTATTGACCTAATTCAATCGGAAACACCGGAGGCAGATGAAGACACTTTACTAAAGACATATTTTAAAGAGTTTGGTGAAGCACCCCCATTGAATGCCCAATATTAGAAGTAAAGATGGAAAATCGTATTGATAAATTCAACGAAAAACAGAAAAAGCATAAGTACCTTGCCTTTTTGTTGCATTTATATAATTTAATTCCGACCACTAAATTTATTTCCTTTCCATCATTACAAAACGAAGCAGACAAATTTCAAATAAGTAAAGATATTCTGTTTGTGATTTTTACAGAAAAACTTATTTCCATTGAACACGACGGAGAACAAACAGTTTATAAATGGGCTTCTATTCGCCCTAATGTCTATATGGCAGAACGTTTAATCAAATCCGAGCAGATATTCAAACCGACTACAAAACAGGAAATTGAAATATCTAAAATAAAAGAGCGACCGATTCAAATACTTCCCAATAACCCAATAAATGAATCAAAAAAATTAATTATCGAGAATTTACGACCGTATCAGACCGATGGAATAAGAAAAATTTTTGACAAATTGAAAGAAGGGAAAAGAAGCGTTCTCTTTCAAATGCCAACAGGAACAGGCAAAACTGTTCTTTTTAGTGAAATTGTAAAAAAGGGATTTGACCAAAAAAGAAAAATATTAATTGTTGTTCACAGAAGAGAATTAATTGAACAAATAACAAATAAACTAAATGAAAAAGGAGTTTCAGCTGGGCAGATTGTAGCAGGTAAAGTAGCTGACTATTCAAAAATAGTTCAAGTAGCAAGTATTCAAACATTACCCAAACGAAAATACCCGGAAGCACACCTAATTATTATTGATGAATGCCATCATTCAAAAGCACCAACATATAAAACACTTTGGAAAATGTACCCCGAAGCCAAATTTTTAGGCGTTACGGCTACTCCTTGTAGGTTGAGTGGAGAAGGTTTTAATGATTTGTTTGATGAGTTAATTATTTCAATACCAGTAAATGAATTTATAAAACACAAATATCTTGTACCAATCACACACTATGCTTGTGCCTCTCCTAATCTGACCGATGTTAAAAAAAGTAAAGGAGATTATGTTACAAAAATGTTATCGGATGTGATGTTGGACAATTCGGTTATGACTGATATAGTAGATAGTTATGTAGAAAACTGTTCGGGCAAATCGGCTATTGTATTTGCAGTTGATATTGAACATAGCAAAGAGATTGCACAACGTTTTAAAACATCAGGGATAATTGCTGAACATATTGATGCAAAAACTCCAAAAGAATTAAGAGAGCGAATTTTAAACGATTTTAAAAATGGAAAAATTAAAGTCATAAGTAATGTAGAAATTATAACAGAGGGGTTTGATTTTCCTGAGTGCCAAGTAGTTGTGTTGGCAAGACCAACAAAATCACTTTCTCTTTATCTTCAAATGGTTGGTAGAGTTATGCGACCTGCAAATGGTAAAACGGAAGGTATAATTTTAGATAATGCTGGGCTTTGGCTTGAACATGGCTTATCCACAATAGATAGAGAATGGTCATTACAAGGTGTTGCCAAAAAAAGAAAAAACGACATATTACCGAACCGTGAGGTAGCAATGGATGAAGAAGGCTTTATAAAAGAAATAAATAGAAGTAGGCCTGCGGAAATAAAAGGTCTTAAATTAATTCCTATAACTTTCGTATTAAAAAAATTACTTCATTTTGAATCCCTTATATTAAATGCTAAGTTCAAAGGGCATAAATTACACACTGCTTACTATCAATACCTAAAGTATGTTGAAGAAGGCGGGAAGCAGATTACCAACGAAGAATTTGATTATATCAAAAAAAGATTGATATACCTTAGTTCCATAGTGGAGCCTGAATTTGCTGTCAAACCTGGATTTTGGTTTTATGAAGAACAGCGAATGCGAAACCCAATCGCCTTAGTACGACAAGATGTTCTGACCAAACACACCGATAAAACAAAACTTTTAATAATAAGCGAAACAAACGACTTATTACAATAATAGTTTATTACATTTACAAGACGACTTACTTTACAGCTCTATTCTGCAATTTTAAAATTAATTTTATTAAATTTTCCACCTTACTCGTTGGCATTGTTTTCTTGAAATGCTTCAACGTTGAAATTCCATACATTCGGGAATAAGCTTTAGATACCTCTTCCCAATCGTTAATTTCAATAACCGTAGTAAATAACAAAAGGTAATTTATAGAACTAAATTGAGTTAGGGCGTGAAAAATATTTTGTGCCTGTTCAGTTGCTTTTTTATTTACCGATGTATATTGTGAATGTTTAGATTTATCTTGAACTTTGGGACGTTTGTATTCCTTCAATAAAAAATCGTATTCAGAATTAATATGCTTCATTATTTCCGTTTTAGCGGCTTTCAGATGTTCCGGTGCTTTATCGGGATGATGTTTTTTTACAAGTGCATTACGCTTGCTTTTAAGGATTTCAGGAGTATCCTTTATACTAAAGTAGTGCAGTTGCATTTCTATTTTTCACCTTCTAAATGCTTAACGATTAGTTCTACCTGCTTTGGTGTTAGCTGCCTGTAATTCGTCCTTCCAGCAATTTCATCTAATAGAGGACGTATTTTTTCAATGTTCTTATTGAATTGATCGTAGCTCATTTTATAATGATCTCTCAACGTCTTTAGCGACTGTCCTGTTAATTCAACTTCTTTTTTTGCCATTATTTTAGGTTTTTTTTTTCTGTTATATGATTAGATTGATAGAGTATATGCGCTGTTTCCTTGTCTGTGTCCATGTAATTAAGGTTTTCATCCGGGAACATTTCTTTGTGGTCAATTAATCCTATAACAATTCCTATGTATTTTTTATCCTCGTAAATAATTTTACCATCAGGATTAACAAATACCTTATATGGCATTCGTACTTTACGAATGAATAGTTTTTTAAATTTTGAGATCAATGTTGATATACTCATTGTTATCTTATTCTATTATCCCATTCCTGAATTTTAGCGTTCATTTGATTGTCGTATAACTGTGCAATATCAATGTATTGCATTCGCTTTAATACAAGTCCTTTTAAGCTTGCAAGTCCACCATCCGCTTTAGTATTATAACCATAATAAGTAAACTTCGGTGGCAGTCCCTTTTTTATTCCTTCTCTGTTGTGGCATACCCATAATTTGTATTTGCTTTTTTCTTTTGTTTCGGGATTTCGGAAATTGTTTTTCGATTTGCTCATAAATCTTTTAGGCTTTAACTGCGTTGATTAATTGATTGTGTCCATTGATTGTAAAGGGTTTTAGAATTAAACTGTTCGGGTTGCGATATACAGGTATTAAAAAAATTCAAATAATTTTTATTTTGCTTTTTGCCAAGTAGCTGTACCGCTTTTCGATAACATTCAAAATCATTGGGATTTTTCATGTGTAAGTTGTAAAGCTTCATCACATCCGAAATACTTTTGCTGTATTCCGCATTCTTTGCCATGTAAGGTTTTACATAGGTTTCAACATGCCGGAGTGTTCTGTAAAATCCACCTTGAAAGTGGGGATCAAAGTATCGGTAGAGTGGGGCAGGGATATAAAATTTTCGGTGTTGGGCTTTGTACGCTTCAAATACAGCAATTTCCAAATCAGCTTTTAGATCAGAAAGTGTTTTGGTTTTATCTCTTGGAGTAAAATAATTCCAGAGATATTTTTTTGCTACTTCAATATCGTGGTCGGGTACGAAACGTTCTTTGTAAAGGACTGATAAAACAAGCCTTATAGAACTTTCAATAAAGAAAAGCAAGAGGTCATAATCGGGCTTCTGTTCCACTTTTTTTGCAGCCCGCCCGCCAAGCCTTTGTTCCAGTCTTTCCCTACTGCCCTGCCTATGGAAAGGGGAGGGGATATTAATTTTTTGCCCGAGGTCGATGCTCCCTTGTTCCTGTAAAAATGTTCCTGTCGAAACGGACTTTTCCGTTTCTTTAAATTCGTGAATGGGAATTTCGCTGAACGAAAGTGAAGCGGAATTAACATTCACACCTTTGTCCATATTAATATTTTGTTCTTGTAAGGGATTTACAGGAACAATATGATTACAAAATGAAATCATATACCCATTAAAAGTGCCTGAAAACAGGGGGCGGATAGTATGGAGATCGGCAAGCTTTTCAACCGGAATTTCGAGGTTATTAACTGAAATTTGATAGTTTTTAACAACCATTTCGGTAAATTCAGGATGGTAACAGGCAACTAAAATTTCAGGATTAAAACCAATTTCAAAAGAAGAATTTGTACCGTGAAAGACATAAGCATTTTTATTGAATATCCCACATTCAGTAGCACGTTTTAGATGCCTCCATACAGTTACCTTGCTGCAACGGTTATTCAGCTTTGTACGTATCGCTTGATTATTTACTTTAAAAACAGGGTTTTCAAGCCCATAATTTTCATTGTTAAGCAGAAATTTTGCGAACATATCTAAAACAGCGTGAACAGTAGCTTCAACCGGAGATTTGATTTTAAGCTTTCTAAACGCTGTTGGCTGTTCTGCGAGTATTTTATCATTGTACTTGCTGATATGCTCTCCAATAGCTTGTTTTGTGTTTTTATAATGAATTTTCAGGTAGATAGGGTTCATGTCAGGAATAGTGTTTTATAAGGTTATTTTGTTGTTCCATTTTTTTGAGTTCATTTATTTTATCTAAAGCAAAATCAGGGATCACATCATTAAAAATTACACATTCGGAAACTGAAACATCTAAACCAACAAGATTTTTAATTTCAATTTTTCTCCAACGAAAGCAAAAAAACACTTTTCTTTTTCCGATGTTTTTTATAGGTATATCAGTTAGTACGGTAGTGCAATAATTGGTAAATTCGGAAGTGCTTGTTTGCGGATTTTCTTTCCAATCCTGTTTTACCCGGTTGCAAATAGTTTTAATCATTAGCAAGTAGGTTCGCAATTCAAAGTATTTGCTTTCTTCTCCGGTTTTAAGTTGTATTTCCATTCAAACGATTTTAAGGGTTAAAGCTTAGTACTTGCACGCTCATCACTTAAAGAATTGTCTAATTTTCTAAGTGGTGCAGCAGCATCATAAAAAATTCGTCTGTGATTATTCCAATATTGTTTTTCTTCCTGAGTAGCAATATCTCTTAACCATTCAGCCTCATCATATAATTCATTGATGGCAGCAACCATTTGTTGTATTTTTTCCCTGTAAGTCATATTACAAACAAATTATATTTCTAATTACACTTCCGGTATGTTCCGGGAAGTCAAACTTTTTACATCCGCAGAAAGAGCAAGCAACATCTTTAGGATTTTCTTTTCCTTGTACCATAAATTTTAATCCACAATGCTTTGATTGGCATTCCAGTATTACTAAATCGAGTGCGAACATTTTATTTTCATTTTTTGTTAATGTTTGGCATCAGCCAGGCGCAGATCATTCTTTTTTTATAAAAGTTTTTCTGCGCCCTGTGATGCTCCCTTATTTATTTAAGCCACTTGTAGCGAAACCAGTTCAGGGATATAATCTTTATCCTCTGAAATATGTGTTGGTATTCTGAATAATTTGGTAGTAGAGCGTTTTGCATGATTAGCGAGCTCGTTACGTGTATATAAAACACGCCTAATCAAAACATCCATTTTTGAAATGGCGTTTGTATTTGAATGTTTACCATACATTTCGGCCAACAATCGTATAATATCTTCAAGGTATTCTGTAATTTTTTGAAAATTGATGAATACGAAGTAATTACCGTTTGTGAATCCGCAACGCTGGACGGAGAAATCTAATAGCGCACGAATACTGTCTAATTGCTTGGAGCAATTTCGTTCCATAGCATATAATTCACTTTTGCCTGTTGTGCGTGAATTTTCAAAGTAAAACCAATTTTCTTGGTAACGGTTCCAAACATCAACGTATGTTTGGTGCAGATCATGCAGTTTGTCGGTGAGAAAATTGTTTGTAGCAGCTAAAAAGTATTTAGCATCACGTTCAGAAGTAAACGTATTGATTGTACCATTTCCGAGATAGATTTGGTAAGTTTTTCCGATCTTAGTTGTGTTCGTCAGTCGAATTTCTTTCGCAAACACCGTTTGCCATAATTAATGGTTTTTTGATTATAAAAAACAGGTATAAACACCTGTTTTTTTGCTTAAAGTATCCCTTTAAATTTTTACCCATTTGTCCTATAATTAATATTATGTTAAATACCCACACGCTGAATGTGAATAAGTTACTATTCTATTAAGATTAATTCTAAATAATATGAAGTATATTCGTGTAAGGCAAAAACCACCGGGACTAACCGATGGTTTTAAAAAATTGTCTTTGACTTCAACATGAGAACATTTACATCAAAAAACAATTTCACTGCTTTTAAAAATGATTTTGAAAGCGAAACTGGACTAACATTCAAAGATAATATTTCTTTGTACATCCAGTACTATTATACAAGAGTCTCTGACAACCAAATGCAATTGCAGTCGTTTTATTTGCAGCAGATACACAATAGACTATCTGAGTCTAACAGCAGAAACTGAAGTTCCTGTCTGTTTCATTTTGTAAATTGGAGAAGCCTTCTTTTTAGATGGCTTCTTTTTTGCTTTTACTTTAGGCATAGATCAGCACTTTAATTAAGCATCCCACCTGCCATACAAAGTAACATAATAATGAGTTATAGGGAACAGAAAATTGTCCCTATAACTCGAATTATGTGTAAATGGCCGCACAGAAAACTTATAAGCCTGCTTCACTGAAAATAATAATTACATTTAAATACAATTAAAAAATAAGTTCGTATATTTGTACAACAATTAGCGAGCTATCGCATACTATACTAAGCGCTATGTCTGATGTTATAGGAATCTGTTGAGAGTCGCACACAATACAAAATAATGAAAACTTATTTCATTATGTGCAACTAAACCTGCTAAACTATGAAAACTAAAACTGCCGAACCTACAATTACTCCCAAGAATGCAAATTCAAGGTGGGTTGCAATTGATATTATTGATAGCGACACAATTATCGCCGAAGGCAAATCCCCTGAGGAGGTTTCTGAGAAAGCAAAAAAAACAGGAAAGCAATTTATGCTAATGTTTGTTCCTAAACAAGGCGAAACCTACATTTTCTAAGTTTGTGCCCGTAACTCATGTTTATCCATTTATAAAAACCACCAATGGCGCAATGCGCCCTCTTGTTCCGGTGCTAATTGAAAACCCATTGACTCGTCAAAAAATTGGTGTTATGGCTCTTTTAGATACAGGAGCTGACGCAAACTGTTTCCCTGCTTATATAGCAAATGGCATAGGCCATAATTTAAAACATAAGGACGTACAAACAAGTATTAATTCAGGAATTGAAGGCTCCAAAACTGTAACGTGGAAACATTCTTTTAAAATACACCTTCTAGCCCCTGATCGCAAAACGGTGGTTTGGAAAACTAAAGAAATGCTTGTTGATTGTGTGGATCACGATAATATGCCTCCACTGTTAGGCTGCAATGGATTTTTGTGCGAACTTAAAATTACATTCAATTACAAGACTAGCCGCATAATAATAGAACTCCCATAACCCAACCCTACGAAATTATAAGCCTGCTTAAAAATGTTGATTTTTAACTCTCATTTTTAGCTGAAAAAATCTACCATTTTTCCGAAGGTATTTAGACATAATACATATTATAAAACATTTCAGGAATAATTTTCAAAGCCTCTGAAATGCCTTATAATATTGGTATTTTATGTTAAATACCTATTCGCCTTTATTCATATAATTTACAACCAATTTAGTCCTAAAAAAAATTCTAATACTGAATTAATTCTTCAACTTCTCCATGATCGCATTCAGCTTTTCTGTCTGTTGCAAACGTGCATAAATTTGTTTTAAAGCGATCATTGTTCCTCTGTCCCTGGGATTTACTTCCAAGGCCTTTTCCAATACAGGCATTGCTTTGGTATATTCCGCTACTGCTTTTGCATTTTCAGCATTGTATTTCTTCGTATCCGTTATTTGGTCGGCTTGTTTATTAATGGCTACACCACGATTGTTATACAATACTCCCAGATTATACAACGCATCAAAATAATCCGGTTTTAATTCGATCGCTTTTTTATAATCACTTTCCGCTAATTTCATTTTCTCTTCATAGTCTACCGGTTTGGGAAGATCTTTATTTGCAGTATCCTTTGGGTTTGCCAGGTTATCATAAATATTTCCTCTTACCAGGTACAAATTAAAATCAGTTGGCTTGGCCTGTATTGCCATATTCAGATTGTTCAATGCTTCTGAACTGTTGTTGGTCTTTAGAAAATAGTTTGTTTCAGAGATCAATAAATTAACATCATTCGGAAATGCCGCTCTTCCTTTTTTCAATACTGACATTCCTCCTGTGGTATCATTTAACATCAGATATACATTCATCAAAGATGAATAGGTATTGCCTCTCCCCTGTTTTCTGTCTGCCATTTTTTGATAATAAATTTTTGCTTTTGGATAATTTTTAGAAAGATCGGCTGACATAGCAGCATAAGCCAAAGCTACTGTATCCGTATTTCCGCTTATTGCAAATACATTTTCAAATGCATTTAATGCCGCATCGTATTTTTTTGAATTGTAATTTACTCTTCCAGCATTGTCAAAATAGATCGAAATATTCCCGATCGCTTTCAATTCAGAAGAATAGTTCCCTTTCACATCCAACTCCTTCGCTCTGGTATAAGCCTTGCAGGATGTTTCCAGATCTGTTGTAGGTGTATTTTGTATTGCTGTTACAGCGCGTTTATTCGGATCAGGAATAGTTTTTAATAATTTTTCTTCTTCCACTCTTTTTTGAGCATCATACAACGCAAAATATATTTGTCCTTTGTACACCAGTGTCTTTGCCTGATCTTTAGTATCAGGGTTTTCGGCTGCCAGGTCAATTGCTTCTTTGGCACGTTTTAAAGATTCGGGGTCATTTGTGCTTTTGTAATCTTCCAGGTGCCTGTATGCCGAAACAACTTTAGAAGATTGCGCATTACTTGATAATGCTATCGTTACAGTCAATAATACAAGTGTGATTCTTTTCATAATTTCATTTTTAGTATTAAAAAAAAATCCGTCATGCATCATTGTGCATAACGGATCCTGTTCTCATTTTATAATTATGATCATGCCTGAGGAGTATCAATATCCTTGCCATCATTATTCTCCGAAGCATCAGATGAATTCTCGCCTTCAATTCCCGCATTTGCCTCCGGATTTACAGAATTTCCGGAATTTTCTGTTGCCCCTTCTATGGCTTCAACCGCTTCATCTATATCTACCTTGGTAACGGCTGCAATGCTATCTGTTTCTTTTAAATTGATCAGTCGCACACCTTGGGTTGCACGGCCAATCACACGCAGATCAGCAACAGATAAACGGATAATGATCCCTGATCTGTTAATGATCATCAGGTCATTTTTATCAGTTACATCTTTGATCGCGATCAAACAACCGGTCTTGTCAGTGATGTTAATGGTTTTCACGCCTTTTCCTCCGCGTTTTGTAACACGGTATTCTTCAATATCCGAGCGTTTTCCATATCCTTTTTCTGAAACCACCATTACATTGCTTAATTTATCTGCCATGGCGATCATACCTACTACTTCATTTTCTTTTTCTTCACCCAGGTTAATCCCGCGAACCCCTGAAGCATTACGTCCCATCGGGCGTACATTCGCTTCATTGAAACGGACTACTTTACCTGCTTTTGAAGCCAGCATGATCTCATTGGTTCCATTGGTAAGCAATACCTCTAATAACGTATCTCCTTCACGAACGGTGATGGCATTGATACCATTTTGACGCGGACGGGAATATGCTTCCAGTGTTGTTTTTTTAATGATACCATTTTTTGTACACATAATAATATAGTTATTATTGATGTATTCCTCATCCATCAGGTTCTTCACGTTGATGTATGCTTTCACTTTATCATCTGATGGTATATTGATCATGTTCTGAATAGCACGGCCTTTCGACTGGCGGTTACCTTCCGGCACTTCAAATGCACGCATCCAGAAACAACGGCCCTGCTCGGTGAACAGCAATAAATAATTATGTGTAGATGCTACAAATAGGTGTTCTATAAAATCTTCGTCACGCGTGGTGGTCCCTTTGGCTCCTTTTCCTCCACGTGCCTGGGTGCGGTATTCATTCAATGCTGTACGTTTAATATACCCCATGTGCGAAATAGTGATCACCACATCTTCATCCACGATCATGTCCTCGATTCTGAAATCTCCGGATGCAAATACTATTTCCGTTTTGCGCTCATCCCCGTATTTATCACGGATCTCTGTCAATTCATCTTTAATAATGGCCATTCTCAGGAATTCGTCCTCTAAAACTTCTTTTAAATATTTGATCAATTCCATCAAGGTTGCATACTCTTCTTTTATCTTATCTCTCTCTAAACCAGTTAGTACACGTAACCTCATTTCAAGTATTGCTTTAGATTGAATTTCGCTCAATCCAAAGTTCTTCATTAAACCATCCTGTGCTTCCTGAGGTGTTGCAGAAGCCCTGATCAGCTTAATTACTTCATCCATGTGATCTAAAGCGATCAAATACCCTTCTAATATATGCGCTCGCTTCTCAGCCTGAGCCAATTCAAACTTGGTTCTGCGCACTACTACATCATGGCGGTGTGCTACAAAATGCACGATCATATCCTTCAGGTTCAGCATCATTGGCCTTCCGGCTACCAATGCAATGTTGTTTACACTAAAGGAGGTTTGAAGCTCTGTATATTTAAAAAGGTTGTTTAAAACGACATTGGTAATGGCATCGCGTTTTAATTCGTATACAATACGCATCCCATCTCTATCGGATTCATCACGGATATCAGAAATCCCTTCTATTTTCTTTTCGTTGATAAGATCAGCTGTTTTACGGATCATTTCCGCTTTATTGATCTGATAAGGAATAGCGCTTACAATAATGCGCTCTTTTCCTCCTTCTGTTTCGATACTGGTTTGAGCGCGCATAACGATTCTGCCCCTACCCGTCTCAAATGCGTCTTTTACTCCTTCATAGCCATAAATGATACCCCCTGTAGGAAAATCCGGCGCTTTAACATGCTGCATCAATCCTGCAACATCTATTTGCTTATTATCTATATAAGCGATCGTTGCATTTACGATCTCGGTTAAATTATGCGGAGGCATATTAGTTGCCATCCCTACTGCAATACCGGAAGCACCGTTGATCAGTAAGTTTGGGATACGTGTAGGAAGTACACTGGGCTCTGTTAAACTATCATCAAAATTAGGGCGAAAATCAACAGTATCTTTTTCAATATCGCTCAACATCTCTTCCGCGATCTTTTTCAAACGCGCCTCTGTATAACGCATCGCTGCCGGGCTATCCCCGTCAATGGATCCATAATTACCTTGTCCGTCAACCAAAGGATAACGAAGGCTCCAATCCTGCGCCATACGCACCATCGCATCATACACCGATGTATCACCATGCGGATGATATTTTCCAAGCACCTCTCCCACGATACGGGCAGATTTTTTATGCGGGCGATTTGACATCACTCCCAGATCCAGCATACCATATAATACCCTGCGATGTACGGGCTTTAAACCATCACGTACATCAGGTAATGCGCGTGATACAATTACCGACATCGAATAGTCGATGTAAGCGGTTTTCATTTCTTCTTCAATATTGATCGGGATGATTTTTTCTCCGTCTGCCATAATTTTATTTTTTTATTTTCGTTGAATCGTCTGTTATTTAAGCCTTTCAAACTAATGAAAACACTTTTTCGTAGATAAAATTTAATTGATTTCAATTTTAATCGTACTGTTTTGTGTCGTCTTTTTTGTCAGTTTAAAAATCTAGCACAATAATTGCTGAATCTCTTTAAAATTCAGGAGTTCGAAGATACTCACTTTAGGTGAAAAAAGCCTTCGCTTTGACCTTAAATTATCAACATTTCAACAGTTTTTTTGTTGATAAAAATAAGCAGGTGATGAATGGGGCATGAAAATGACTAAGTACCTTTGAGTTTGAATTATAAAGTCTTTATTTTATCAGATTATGCAACCCTTTACAGGATATATACGTCTAAATAAGTAATATAAATCAATCATTTTATGGAAGCTAAATTTTCCCCCCGAGTTAAAGATGTGATCACCTACAGCCGTGAAGAGGCTCTACGCTTAGGTCACGACTACATAGGCACCGAACATTTGTTGTTAGGGATCATTCGCGAAGGCGAAGGAACTGCTGTACGACTGCTTAAATCATTGAATGTAGATCTTGCCGAATTACGCAAGACCATTGAGCAAAGTATTGGTACAGGCAATCACAAAGTGAGTAATCTGGCCAATATCCCGCTTATGAAACAAGCCGAAAGAGCTTTAAAGATCACCTACCTGGAAGCGAAGCTTTTTAAAAGCGCCGTGATCGGAACAGAACATTTGATATTATCTATTTTGAAAGATGAAGATAATGTAGCCACCAAATCACTGCACAAATACAAAGTGGATTATGATATTCTGAAAAATGAATTAGAACTTTCCAAATCCGATCCTAAAGCTGAATTTCCGGGAACTCCT
Source organism: Bacteroidota bacterium (assembly GCA_052389695.1). GTDB lineage: Bacteria > Bacteroidota > Bacteroidia > 2-12-FULL-35-15 > 2-12-FULL-35-15 > 2-12-FULL-35-15. The sequence goes on from JBQTHQ010000132.1 coordinate 19,853, forward strand.
CCTGAAGATGATGCGGATGATGATTCATTCAGCACCACCGGCAGCAGTACTAAAAAACCGGTTGACAGCAAATCCAAAACACCTGTATTGGATAATTTCGGAAGAGACCTTACCAAAGCTGCGGAAGACGGAAAACTAGATCCGATCGTTGGAAGAGAAAAAGAAATTGAACGCGTATCACAAATATTATCACGCAGAAAAAAGAATAACCCTATATTGATCGGTGAGCCGGGCGTTGGTAAATCAGCCATTGCAGAAGGTTTGGCATTACGCATCGTTCAACGTAAAGTATCCCGTGTATTATTTGGTAAACGTGTTGTTACTCTTGACCTTGCCTCTTTAGTAGCGGGTACAAAATACCGCGGACAATTTGAAGAGCGTATGAAAGCGGTGATGAATGAATTGGAAAAATCACCTGATGTAATTTTATTCATTGATGAGATTCACACCATAATTGGTGCAGGTGGAGCATCTGGTTCATTGGATGCTTCCAACATGTTCAAACCGGCTTTGGCTCGTGGAGAGATACAATGTATCGGCGCTACTACGTTGGATGAATATCGCCAATACATTGAAAAAGACGGTGCTCTGGAAAGACGTTTCCAAAAAATAATTGTTGAGCCTGCTACACAGGAGGAAACATTGCAGATACTAAATAATATTAAATCGAAATATGAGGATCATCACAATGTAACTTACAACGATGAAGCGATAAAAGCTTGTGTTGCTTTAACTGCGCGCTATATCACCGACCGCCATTTGCCTGATAAAGCGATCGATGCATTGGATGAAGCGGGTTCACGTGTACACATCACCAATATCAATGTTCCTAAAAACATTGTTGAGATCGAAAAAAAATTAGAAGATATAAAAGAAGAAAAGAACAAAGTTGTCCGTTCACAGAAATATGAGGAAGCAGCCCGATTGCGCGATAATGAACGTACATTATTAGAACAATTGGATGCTGCTAAAAAAGCATGGGAAGAAGAAAGTAAGACCCACCGCGAAACAGTGACCGAAGACAATGTTGCTGAAGTTGTTGCAATGATGACCGGCGTACCTGTGCAACGCATCGCGCAAAATGAAGGTGATAAGCTGGTGAAAATGTCAGAGCAGTTGCAGGGCAAAGTGATCGGACAGGATGACGCGGTGAAGAAAGTGGTGAAAGCGATACAACGTAACCGAGCAGGATTAAAAGATCCGAATAAACCGATAGGTTCATTCATTTTCCTTGGACCTACAGGAGTTGGTAAAACACAATTGGCAAAAATATTATCCAGATTTTTATTTGATAATGACGATGCATTGATACGCATCGACATGAGTGAATACATGGAAAAATTTGCTGTATCCCGTTTAATCGGAGCGCCTCCGGGTTATGTTGGTTATGAAGAAGGCGGCCAGCTTACTGAAAAAGTTCGCAGACACCCCTACTCTGTTGTTTTATTGGATGAGATCGAAAAAGCACACCCGGATGTATTTAACTTGTTGTTACAAGCATTAGATGATGGTCAAATGACAGATAGCTTAGGTCGTAAAATTGATTTTAAAAACACGATCATCATCATGACATCCAATATTGGCGCACGTCAGTTGAAAGATTTCGGTCAGGGTGTTGGATTCTCTACTACAGCTAAAAAAGAATCTGAAGAAGATCATTCCAAAGGAGTTATCGAAGGTGCTTTGAAAAAGGCATTTGCTCCTGAGTTCTTAAACCGTATTGATGATGTGGTCATCTTCAATTCATTATCACGTGAGGATATTCATAAGATCATTGATATTGAATTGAACAGTTTGTATGGCCGTATCAGTGGATTAGGATATAACATTAAGATCTCATCTGAAGCAAAAGATTTTATTTCGGAAAAAGGTTATGATATACAGTTTGGTGCACGCCCTTTAAAACGTGCGATCCAGAAATACCTGGAAGATCCTTTGGCGGAAGAGATCATAAAATCACATTTAAATGAAGGTGATGTTATTGATGTTGATTTTGATAAAGAGAAAGAAGAGATCAAGATCAATATCTCAAAACCAAACGCAGCCAAAGAACCGAAACCTAAAAAGAGCAAGAAGGAATAAGTAAAAATCCCGCTCCGAAAATATCGAAGCGGGATTTTTTATTTAATACGTTTATTAGTATAAATCTATTGATTATTCATCTTCCTCTTTTTTCTCAGGTTTTTGTTCCACCTTCAAAATTTCTCCTTTTTCTGAAATAATAAATATATACGATAGTTCCCCTTTTTTAATATCCATTTCATATACTATATTTTTTTCTGTTTCCACTCTTTCTATGTCTTCGTAAGTGTACCCACTAAGTTGTCCAAATTCTTTTGTTACTGAATCTCTCACCAGTTTAGGCAATTCAGACTGTTTTATGAACTTCTCAGTCATGAGCCATTTTCCTGTTTTGTCAAATGTAGCTGTAAAATCCACTTTACTTACTTTGAAATCCGCTTTATAATCATCGTCATCAACAGCCCAGCTCACTTTTTCAGCGATCGAGAAT
>JBQTHQ010000133.1:0-18388 GCA_052389695.1 Bacteroidota bacterium
CCGCCTATGATGCTATTGCATTCAATAATCCTTATCCTTTCCACTATTTTGATGAATTATCCTGGAATCAATTGATATTAAAAACAATTTTCAATGAGAAGGATATTCAAAAAATTTATGGATTAAAAATACGCTCCAATCGTGAGTTAGCATACATGATATGCGATTTTGCAAATGAAAGATGGTCGGCTGGAAGATCCATTTCACCTTATGTATGGGAATTGGTCGTTCCGTTTATTGATGACCATATAACGAACAATATTGAAAAATTATTTCGGAAAGAGAATAACACAAAATTATTTTGTTCGTATGCCGGGTTCACGCCTGCAAAAGATATCCTGATCCAAAATAATTCTTTTAAGGAGGACAGGGTAGCCAATCTACAACAAATAGTATGAGAAAAAATTTAGCAAATCCTTCGCATTGGGAGGGAAATAAGGAAGAAGTATCACATCGCGATATGCATTGGAATGATTATAAAGAACTTATTAAAGGAGTTAGTTTTTTTGATCCCCATATTCATATGGTTTCAAGAACCACTGATGATTACCAGGCAATGGCTGAAGCAGGTATTGTGGCAATTATTGAGCCTGCATTTTGGATAGGGCAGCCAAGAACAGGTTTGTCAACATTTAAGGACTATTATAGCAGCTTAGTAGGATGGGAACGATTTCGATCTTCGCAATTCGGTATCAAACATTATTGCACCATCGGATTAAACTCCAAAGAAGCAAACAATGAAGCCCTGGCACAACAGGTAATGGAAATTTTGCCACTCTATATTCGCAAAGAAGGCGTAGTAGGTATTGGAGAAATTGGGTTTGATGATCAGACGGCAGCGGAAGAAAAATATTATCGATTACAACTTGAATTAGCAAAAGAAGCAAAGCTGCCGGTTCAGATACATACTCCGCATCGTGATAAAAAGAAAGGTACACAGCGCAGTATGGACATTTGCAAAGAACATGGAATTGATCCGAAAATGGTTATTGTGGACCATAACAATGAAGAGACTGTTGAAAGTGTATTGGATGGCGGTTATTGGTGCGCATTCACTATTTACCCGTTTACAAAAATGGGAAATCAACGAATGGTAAAAGTCATTCAACAATATGGTTCTGATAGGGTCATGCTTAATTCCGCAGCTGATTGGGGAGTTTCCGATCCATTAGCAGTTCCAAAAACAGCAGCGTTGATGAAAATAAATGGCATTTCCAATCAGGATATAAAGAAAGTTACTTATCAAAATGCGATCGATGCGTTTGGACAAAGCGGACAAATACATATTGCGGATTTCAAAAAGGTTGCTGAACAAAACATCTCTTTTGATGGCAACAGTATTTTACGAGGCGAACAAGAAGCTCAGAGTACAGTTAACAGCATAATTATTAACTAATGCATCAGAAAATAAAACCATACATTCAACTGATGCGCCCTGCCAATATCATTACAGCCATTGCTGATGTGCTTGCCGGTTATGCCATTGCATTACATACATTTCAATCGCCTGACACTATTAATTGGTTATTGATCTTTGCAACAATCGGTTTATACGGGGGAGGGGTGGTATTGAATGATGCTTTTGATGCCAAACTGGATTCCCTTGAAAGGCCTGAAAGGCCTATTCCATCTGGAAAAGTTACAGTTACCCATGCGATGATCCTGGGCTTTTCATTGTTACTATTTGGATGTTTCGCAGCTTTTTTAAATCATGCGTTAAGCGGGATCATAGCAGTTTTAATTGCGGCATTGGCAGTTATATATAATGCATATGGTAAACATCATTCTTTTTTAGGGCCGGTTAATATGGGATTATGCCGTGGGGGGAACTTACTTTTAGGGATGAGTGCGAATCCTGAAGTGATCAATAATTGGGGATTTCTTGCGATCATATCCATTATTTACATTGCCGCAATAACAATGATTAGCAAGGGTGAAGTAAATGGAGGTAATTCAAAAATATTGTATGCCGCAGGGGCTTTGTATCTGATCGTAATTTCTGCGCAGTTATGTATTGCGTATTACACATCGCAACAAGTTTTTGCTTCATCGGGTTTATTATTTGTTTTTGGATTATTCATTTTTCTGCCATTAATCAACGCCATCAAAGATCCTGTTGGTCCAAACATCGGGAAAGCAGTAAAGGCGGGGGTCATATCTCTCATCCTGATGGATGCTGCCTGGTGTATTGTATTTGGATTTCCGGTTTTGGGCTTAATCACCATTTCATTAATGCCTGTTTCAATTTTTTTATCCAAATACTTTGCAGTTACCTGAACAAATGAAGCAAATACAACAGTCATTTAAAGTGGAGTACAATTACAATGTGTTTTTTACTGAATCGCTTTTTGGGGAAGATAATCCCATTCTGTTTAATTTTTTGGACGGCTTTGGAGAAAAAACATATAAAAAAAAATTGTTATTTCTCGTGGATGAACAGGTTGCGGGTTGTCATGATTATTTAAAAACACATATCCCAAATTATTTTTTGAAAAACCAATGCGTGGACCTTATTCCCGATATACTGGTTATACCTGGAGGCGAGAACGGAAAGAATGATCACACACATGCAGAAAAAATAATAGAAGCAATACATCGGCATAAAATTGACCGTCATTCATTTGTTGCTACTATTGGAGGAGGTGCGCTTCTGGATATTACTGGTTATGCGGCTGCAATTTCACACCGGGGAGTAAAACATATAAGGATACCTACAACAGTACTTTCCCAAAATGATTCAGGCGTTGGTGTAAAAAACGGAATAAATTATAAAGGCAAAAAAAATTTTCTCGGAACCTTTTCACCTCCGGTGGCTGTATTCAATGATTATAAATTTTTAGAAACCCTGGAACATCGCGATTGGATTTCGGGAATGGCAGAAGCTGTTAAAGTGTCTCTAATAAAGGATAAAGAATTTTTTAACTGGCTTGAAAATAATTCTGTGTTGCTTGTACAAAAAAATAAAACAGCGATGCAATATCTGATCTATCGCTGTGCTGAATTACACATGGAACATATTTCGGGCGGTGATCCCTTTGAACAGGGCTCATCCCGACCCCTGGATTTCGGGCACTGGCTGGCACATAAACTGGAACACCTGACAAATTTTTCAATACGTCATGGTGAAGCAGTAGCAGTTGGAATTGCCATTGACAGTATTTATTCCAATCTGGTTGGATTACTTCCTAAAAATGAAAAGCTCAGGATCATTCAATTGCTTTTGAATTTAGGTTTTGATCTGGTTCATCCTAAACTTTTGGAAAAAGATAAAATAGAAATTATGAATGGTTTAGATGAATTCCGGGAACATTTAGGAGGCCATTTAACGATCATGCTTTTAGAAGGGATAGGGAAAGGAAAAGAAGTAAATGAAATGGAGCCTGAGCTTATAAAAAGATCAATCGAAACATTACAAAAATTCAAATAATTATTTATGCAGACATCTCACGGACATTTATCCTATTGTACTAATATCCATCCGGGCGAAAGCTGGGAGGAGCATTTTAATGAAATAAAGAAATCGGTTCCGGTTGTAAAAAGTAAAATTTCATCAAAATTATCTTTTGGGATCGGCTTACGCTTATCTAATAAAGCGTGTGAAGAATTATCGCTGCCTGAAAACCTGGAACAATTTAAAATTTGGCTAAATAAAAATGATTGTTATGTTTTTACGATCAATGGGTTTCCTTATGGAAATTTTCATAATAATCCTGTGAAAGCCAAAGTACATGCTCCTGACTGGACGATGAGAGACAGAGTAAGCTATACTTTAAAATTATTTAAATTGTTAGAAGAACTTGTTCCCGAAGGTATGGAGGGAAGTATATCCACTTCTCCCTTATCTTATCGTCATTGGTTCAAGAACAAAAAAATGATGATAAGGGCATATGAAAACAGTGCCTTGAATATTCTGGAAGTGGTTGGTTACTTAATAAAAGTATACGAGAATTCAGGAAAAATATTGCATTTAAATATAGAGCCGGAGCCGGACGGCCTTTTAGAAAATTCTTCAGAATTTATTGAATGGTATAACAAATACTATACCCCATTGGGAATAAAATTTTTGGAAAAGATGGTGGTTGAAGGTGATAAAACCGAACTGCTTAAGCGACACTTAAGATTATGTCATGATGTTTGCCATAGCGCCATTGCGTATGAAAAAACAGAAGATGTACTGACCGAGTTAAAAAAGAATGATATTCTGATAGGCAAGGTTCAGCTAAGTTCAGCGCTTAAAATAAATTTAACAACCAGCCGGCATGAGAAAATAGAAAAATTAAATCTTTTTAATGAGCCGACTTATTTACATCAGGTGGTAGCAATAGATAATAAGAATGTGTTACACAAATTCAAAGATATTTCAGAGACCGCAGAAAATTTAAAAGATGAAAAATTTAAGGAGTGCCGTGTACATTTTCATGTGCCCGTATTTTCCGAAAATTATGATCTGCTTTCTTCCACGCAAAATTCCATCAAACAAACATTGACTGAAAAGATCAGCGATCATTGGGAAGTGGAGACCTATACCTGGAATATTTTACCGCAGGATTATCAATTGCCGATCAACGAATCCATTACCCGTGAATTAGAATGGGTGTTAGAGGAAATGGAAAAAAATAAATTCATCAATGAATAGAACGGTTGTTATAAATATTCCGGGTTTGAGCATGAGTGTGATCAGCAGGCATACGCCTTTTCTGAAAAAATACATTTCAGAAAATCAGCTTTCGCATATTAATCCTGTTATGCCGGCCCTCACCACAACCATGCAAAGTTGTTTTGTTACGGGAAAATATCCGGACGAACATGGTATAGTAGGAAATGGATGGTATGACAGGAATGATTGTGAGATCAAATTCTGGAAGCAATCTAACAAATTGGTTCAGGCGGAAAAAATTTGGGAAGCGGCCAAAAGAAACGATGCTTCATTTACTTGTTCTAAAATGTTCTGGTGGTACAACATGTATTCCGGGGCTGATTATTCTGTAACACCCCGGCCTCAATACCATGCTGATGGCGCTAAACTGCCTGATTGTTATTCTTACCCCGATAATTTAAGAGATGATCTTCAAAAAGAACTGGGTACATTCCCTCTTTTTGATTTCTGGGGGCCAAAGACCAGTATTAGGTCAAGCCGATGGATAGCAGACAGTTCAATGATCGTTGAAAGAAAATACAGTCCTACGCTTACATTGATCTATCTTCCGCATTTGGATTATTGCCTGCAAAAATACGGACTTGATTTTAATGAAATAGGTAAAGATCTGTTTGATATGGATCAGCTTTGTGGTGAATTGGTAGAATTTTATGAGCAAAGAGGAACCAAAATTATTTTACTATCGGAATACGGGATCAGTAATGTGAGTGAACCTGTTCATATAAATCGTGTGTTGAGAAACGAAGGATTAATAAGTGTAAGAAAGGAAAGAAATTATGAGCTGCTTGATCCGGGTGCGTCCAAGGTATTTGCAGTGGCTGATCACCAGATCGCTCATATATACTTGAATGATTTGTCAATAAAAGAGAAAGTAGTTACCATTCTAAACAGAACAAAAGGAATAAAATACGTTCTGGATGAGCACAGCAAAAAAAAATACCGGCTGAACCATGAACGCTCAGGCGATCTGATCGCTATTGCTGATAAAGAAAGCTGGTTTACCTATTATTATTGGTTAAAGGATGAACACGCTCCTGATTTTGCAAAAACAGTTGATATACATAGAAAACCCGGATATGATCCTTTGGAAATGTTTTTTGATAAACAATCATTCATTAAAATGAAAGCCGGATATAAACTTTTAAGAAAAAAACTTGGATTCAGGTACCTGATGGATGTGATCTCTTTGGATCCTCAATTAATAAAAGGATCACATGGTTCCGCTTATATATCGAAAGAGTATTATCCTATATTGGTTTCAAAAGATAGTATAAATAAAAGTGAAATAGAGGCTCCGGAAGTTTATAATGTAATATGGCAGCATTTGTTTAACTAGTACCTCATGAAAAATTCGGCCAAAGCACTCTCAACTGTTTTAAAAGAGAAACGGCTAACTATTGCTTTTGCTGAAAGTGTTACCTGTGGTTTGCTTGCGCATGGTTTAGGCTCAACAAGTAAAACATCCGAATTTTTAAAGGGAAGTATTATTTGTTACGATGAGATTGTAAAAACAGGTTTGCTGAAAGTGAGTAAACAATTAATTGATGAATACACTGCGGAATCTCAAGCGGTTACGGATACTTTGGTGAGAAATCTTTCAGGCCTTATTAAAGCAGATATTTATGCAGCCATCACGGGCCTTGCTGCTTCAGGTGGAAGCGAAACCAATGCCAAACCTGTTGGAACAGTGTTTTATTCAGTTCTTTTTAAAAGGAAATTATATAAGAAAAAACAGATTTTTAAAGGGAGTCCGCTGCAAATAAAAAAGAAGGCTTGTAGTGAACTGTATAAGTTTATTGTTAAAAAAATAAATTAATTCCGGAAATTCTGTTCTTTTGCAGTATGTCTCTTTTTGTTACATCACTCAATTCCGGCAGCAATGGAAATTGTTATTACATCGGAAATGATAGTGAAGCTGTATTAGTGGATGCTGGTATTTCCTGTCGGGAAGTCGAAAAACGCATGGGGCGTTTGCAATTATCCATAAATAAATTAAAAGCCGTTTTTATTTCTCATGAACATATTGACCATATTCGTGGTGTTGTGGTATTAGCAAGAAAATATCAGTTGCCTGTATACATTACATCCTCAACATTAAAGAACAGTCCCCTTGTATTGGAAAAAGAGCTTGTGAGAACTTTTGAAGCAGATCGGCCTGTTGCTATCGGAAAACTAATTGTTACTCCCTTTATAAAACATCATGATGCAAAGGATCCCCATAGCTTTGTTATTGCCGGTAACGGAATAAATATTGGTGTGCTTACTGATATAGGTATACCTTGTGAACAAGTGATACGTTATTTTAAACAATGTCATGCGGTATTTCTCGAAGCAAACTATGATGAGGATATGTTGGAACAAGGAAGGTATCCGTTTTATTTAAAGAAACGAATCAGTGGAGGAAAAGGGCATTTATCAAATAAGCAAGCCCTGGAAATTTTTACAAAACATAAACCTGCTTTTATGAGTCATCTGTTTTTGTCGCATCTTTCAAAAGAAAATAATTCTCCGGAACTCGTGGAAGGATTATTTAAGCAATATGCAAAAAACACCACGATAGTGGTTGCTTCCCGTTATAATGAAACGGATGTTTATACGATTGGGAAAGTGGATTCAAAAGCCAAAATAAGTAGAACATCTTTATCCGCACAACCTTTGCAGATGTCTTTATTTTAGCTTCTGTTAAATCAGATGAACAAATGATCAAGATCAATGGATAGTGTATACCGGTCCAAACGCTCTTGGTCTTCTATAACCCTTATATCTGCTACGTTGTTACTGTTGGCAGGATAAAAAACTTCTATGTACAAGCCATCAACCCCATATAAGGAAACATCATATTTTCTTTCGGATATGGTTTCAATGTATTGTCCATATCTCCATAAAATTTCTACTTTCTCATCTATGGGAAGTGAATTATAAGTCCGGGCGTCGATCATAGTCTAAGGATTAATTTTGATAAAGATAAATTAGTATAGCTGTAAGCATTGCTACTATTCGGTAAGAAGGGATAAAAAATAGTTGTGAGCTTATTTAATTTTGGTTGACGAAACCTCATTATCGAAAATTTAGTAAATATTTCAAGACTCGTCTTGATTTTTGTACATTTACTGAAGTTGATTTAATTCTAAAATCTGATCCTATGAACAAAATTTTACTTGTGTTTTCTGCATGCACCGTTAGTGTATTATTAAATGCACAAACATTGCCATCCACCTATGTAAAAACAACGGTCATAAATAATTTACAACATCCGGCAGATTTTGACTGGACACCGGATGGACGTTATCTTGTTACTCAAAAAGGTGATAATACTTTCCCCGCCTCTAACGCTTTTATTAAGATATTCAATTCAACGGGAACTCTAATAGGTACTTTTTATGACCTTAGTGATTCTGTGGATTCTGATTTTGAACGGGGTTTGCTTGGCATTGCGGTTGACCCTGCTTTTGCTACGAATCATTATGTGTATGCATATTATAATTATCGTAATCCTGCACAAAATAATTTGGCCATACGTGTGGTACGTTTTACTGAGGTTGCCAATGTTGGAACAAATCCTACATTGATATTAAATATAGTTTATGCAACATCAGCCACTACGTATGCAGGTAATCATGTGGGAGGCATCATTCGCTTTCGGCCCTCTGAGCCAACAAAACTTTATGTTCAAACAGGCGACCTTGCATATCAGTCATCTAACCCGACTCTGAATTATGCAAATAAGTTAACAAACCCTTATGGCAAAATTTTACGCATTAATACAAATGGTACAATACCCACTGATAATCCATATTATGATGATGGCAATCCCGCCATCGGAAATGATGATCGTATTTGGAGCTATGGGCATAGGAATATGTTTGGCATGTGCTTTAATCCCGTTACTGATAGCTTATATTCTACTGAAAACGGAGCAACCAAATGGGATGAGTTCAATATTATACATAAGGGAGCAAATTATGGCTGGTCAACTTGTGAGGGGGCACATTTATTTAATTCAACCACTTCCCCATGTACAAATCCTGCATTTATAAATCCACTTTCTACTTGGGGTAATGTTAGTGGATTACCTGCTTTAACAGGCTGTTTGTCATATTCAGGAAGTATAATGCCTGAATTCAATAATCATATTTTAGTTGCTGATAATCGCAATGGAATTATTTATGACCTTACCATGGGAAATGCTCCGGCTTATGATGTTGTAAGCAATAGAGTAAATTTTGCTGATATTACTACCACAAGTGGGTTGACCGCTTTAAAGCAAGGGGCCGATGGTTGTATTTATGCCATGAAAGGCGGGTATACAACCTCGGGTGAAGTGTATAAAATTTGTCCTGCAAATGTTGGGATCCTTAGAAATGATGCTTTTGAAAATGATCTTGGACAAAATTATCCAAACCCTTCAACAGGTAAAACGCAAATTAATTATACGGTGGCACAGGTTTCAAATATAGTTATTGAGTTGTATGATGTAACGGGCCGTAAAATAAAAACCGTTTTAAATACAAATGCCCAGGTTGGAAATTATACGGTAAGTTTGGATGATCTATCCGGATTAACAGCAGGAAGCTATTTTTATAAAATGCAACTGGAACAGAATGATAAAACTATTTATTCCGAAACCAAACGCATGCTGTTGGTAAAATAACGGTTATTAAATTCATACCGATCTTAAATCAGGAGTAGTATTCACTTTCTTTAGCCAGAACCGGTTTATTGTTAATACAAATAGCAGGATCAATAATCCAAAAAATTCTCTTGCCGCTTCTATCCAGGGCTTGGTTGCCTGCATGCTTTGTGCAATGTTTTCTGTATCGTGGTCTGTCGCCCAGCTGATCACACCGGATGAACTAAATAATAAATAAACGCCATATACTGTATAAAAACTTAAACCGATCATGTAAAGATTTGGGTTGTATTTTTTATCAATGGCCATGGAACACAACAAGGCTCCGAAAAGATAGATTGGCACCCATAAATAAGGATCAGGATCATTATATTGAAGCGCTGCAAACAATATAAAGATCAGTGTAAAAAATCTGTTTAATGTTTTCATAGGTATAATTGTTTTTAGGTTGGGATATATACTAAGGTATCTGGACTATTTAAAATTATATACATTGTTCTAAAATGTCCAATCCTTTTTTTGCAACTTCCTTTTCAATATTAAGTGCCGGGAACATGAGTATTTTATCATCTGAAGTTGTTAATATCAATCCTTTTTCCAGGCATTTTTTCTTGATCTTATCCGCATACTCTGTATCACCCAAATTTATAGCAATAGCCAGCCCCTGAATGTTTAGCTCAGCGGATGTTTTAAATTTCATTTGCAAGATCTGCTTAGTAAAAAAATCATTGATCTCCCAAATATTGGTGAATAGTTCTTCTTTATTATCCAGAATATAACGGATATTAGCGATGGCGGCATCTACGCTTACAGGGTGCCAGCCGTATGTTGAATAAACACTAAATTCCCCCTCAACCGCTTCAGCAATTTTTTCTGTTGTAATAGTTGTTCCTAAACCGGCATAACCCCCTGTCATGGCTTTTGATAAACACATAATATCGGGCTCAATTCCGAAATGTTCGGTGGCAAATAGTTTTCCGGTCCTGCCGAAACCGGTTGCAACTTCATCCATTACCAGTAGTGTACCATATTTATTACACAATTCCTGTAAACCGGTCATGAATTCTTTTTCAGGTACCAGTATTCCCAGACTACAGATAATAGGTTCCATTATAAAGGCAGCAACATCGCATTTCTTCAACTTGGTTTCAACTTTTTCCAATGTTTTTTTATTTAAAGGGGGATTTATTTTATAACAATTGGGAAGTAAATTTTTAAATTGTTTTCTGTTCTCAGAAGAGCCAATACTTAATGCGGCAATTGAGTTTCCATGATAGCTTCCTTCAATAGATATAAACTTGTGGCGTTTTGTATAACACATGGCAAGTTGCATAGCCACTTCTACAGATTCAGTTCCACCAGTGGTACGATAACTTTTTTGGAGTTTCCCGGGAGTAATATCTGCCAGTAATTCGGCCAATTCAACCCAAGGTTTATATAAGAAGTTAGGATATACATAATCTACTTTTCTGGAATGTTCAATTGCCTTTTCAATTGTTTTATTTCCCCATCCCAGGTTACCAACACACCAACCCATTAGAAAGTCAATGTATTTTTTGCCTTGTTCATCAACCAGATAACTGCCTTCTGAACGTACTAATTCCATCAGAGATTCTGAGCGAGTGAAGTATTTTTTATCTAAAGTTTCGGTATCCATTCTAAGTAAATCGTATTTGATGATTTACGAGGAAAAACAGGAGGGAGTTTGAAATAAAAAACAATTGATCAAGAAATAAATACACCTTTTTAGCTATATTATATAGCTATTTGCCTAATACTGGAGACAGGCAGATGATATATCCAGTATCTTTATAATAGAAAACAAACAATAAGTTAAACTAAAAAATAGAAATCATGAAACGACTAATTTGGATGGCGATAGGTGCAGTGATAATTCAGCAGATCGCAAAATATTTTAACATAAGTTCTTTCAAAGACTTAAAAAGTTCAATAACAAATTTGAAAGACTTCGCGGTAAGTCCTAACTAACGTTAGGCACATTTTAACATAGGAGGCTGAGACAATAGTTTCAGCTTTTTTTATGCATTATCCAATGATCGATCGAATATTTACCGCTTCCTGTTATAAAAAGTAAAAAGTATATAAGAAGATAATGCAGCGCTAATTCTTGTTTTTCAAAACCATCGGCAGCATGTATTTTAAATATGATCACCAGCATCATAATAATCAATGGGATCACAAAAAGACGGGTGCCTAAGCCTATAAAAATAAATACGGAGCAAATTACCTCTGCAAAAATCACTAAAATAAGCGAAAGTTCAGAACCAAAACCTAATGGATCAGCAAAAATGATTTCAGGTTCATTAAAGAATTTTTTAAGCTTTGGAATGCCGTGCTCAAGCATAAAGCAGGCAATGCAAATGCGAATAACCACCAAGGCCAGGTCAAGGGCGCGTTGGCTGAATGTTGTATGGAATAACCTTGTCATTTTTTTAATAAAAATCTGATCAATAAAATAGGCTAAGAATTAATAAAGTTACTATACTGCCTGTTATTCCAATAAAAGTTAATTGATAATTGAGTTTTTTCATTTTTATAAAAAATATGTCACATACTTCCGATACGCTTCACGCGTTTTACTTCCCTGAAATATGAACTTACGGGTCCATATTTCAGGCAATTATCGGATAATATGTGACAGTACGATAATTACTTTGTCAATAGTATCCTGGTATTTTCCGTTTTATCTCCCACACTCAATTGTAACATGTACATGCCCGTTGCAAGCGTATTACTAAGTTCAATGGTTTCTCTTATACAACCATTAATGCGTTGAGCAGGCTTTGAATAAACCTGTTGGCCCATACTATTCAATACATTGATCTGCATAATTTCTTCTTCTGCTTCTTCAAGACATATTTCAAAAGCGAATAAGCCTGTATTAGGATTTGGATATACATCTACTTTAAAATGATTATCCGATAAAGTTGTTGAAGTAGATCCGGGTATTGTAAAAATTGTATCTGCTTCACTGCAGGCATTTACTGTTACTGATTGTTGCGCTGACCAGGCAACAGCAGCGCCTTGTACAATTTTAACCTGGTAATTTCCTGATGATGTAGCAATGTAACTTGCGCCGGTAGCACCCGGAATATCCACACTATTTTTTCTCCATTGATAGATATAACCACTGCAGGTATTTGCAAATAATTTTACATTACCACCCGAACAAAAGGTAGTTGGCCCTCCCGGAGTTATTTTAGCAGTGAGCGAAGTATTGACCGTTACTTTTATAGGTGCCGACCAGTCTTCACATCCTTCAGCAGTGATTTTCAGCTGGTAATCACCGCTTGAGTTAGCAGTATAGGAAGATGCTGTTGCTCCTGCTATATTTGTTCCGTTTTTTCTCCATTGATAAGTAAATCCTGCGCCTGTTGTTGCTTTTAAAAGTATATTTCCTCCGGCACAAAAAGTAGTGGAGCTGCCCGGAGTGATCTTTGCTTCGCAACCGGTAGGAGGCGGAGTAGTATTTTCATACGGAGAAAGTCTGGAGCCCGGTATTGGTCTTTCCTGTACGCCATTGGGCAATTGCCAACCCACCGCTATATTATCTCCCTGGTCTCCTTCACGATGCAGTGCCTCAATATAATAACTTGTTCCCGCTGTTAAATGTATGTTTGCTGATTTTTGCTCGGGATATTTTGTCCAGTTACGTGGTGTTGTATAACCTGTTACTGATGCGATCTTTGCTTTATTAGCAGGTTGATCATTTGTACTTAACCACAATTCACTGCTATTATCACTCGCTATCCAGAAAATATAATTACCGGTTGTTGGCGGGCAAATATACCCACGTATGCGGCTGGCATAATTGTTACCTGCATTGGTAGGCCCTTCAAAAATAGTCAGCTGGCTGGTATTGGTGGGGTTTGTATTTACAGGGATATCCGAAACATTGGCGCCTGTGAAGTTAGTCCAATAATCTCTCGTAATGTTGCCTTTGGCAATGCATGATGTTGTTTGTGTTTCTTCAAATACCGCTGTGTAAGAGCTGTCTCCTGAACCCACTTTAATTGTTTGAGAAGCATTACCTCCATGATTCCAATGATCAAAAATATATGTTTTTCCGTTTTTTGTTTGAGGTGTTACAGCACCTATTTGAATAAGCAAGCCTTCTACTGTAAGTGCTGAAAAAGGTGTTTGCTGAGGCTGACTATCAAATGTAATATCTAAACCGGGTGGTTGAGTGTTAATAGTAATGGTAGATGTTATCGGATGAATATCAACATGTGCTGTATCAATTAAACCGTGTGAGTCAGTTACCTTTAATTTTAATCGATAAAAAATATTGGCGGAAGTATGATCTGTATTGGATGTAGTAAAAGAACCGCTTTTTATTCCTTCAGGAATTACCGGTCCCGGATGAAAGTGATTATTGTTATGATGAAATTCAACGGTCCACTCAAATGCGGATGCAGGCAATGTACCATCTTCTGTATCTGTGGCATTTCCGGAAAAATTAATAACATCGCCTGCACGAAATTTAGTTCCTTCGGCCGGCGTATTTATTTGTGCAACAGGCTGAGCGTTAAATCCGGCTACAGTGAGTGTGGCATTATTGCTTGTTGCATTGCCAAAGCTATTGGTGACTCTGGCACTGTATTGTCCGGCGTGTGATGATTGTACATTATTAATGGTATAAGAGGCAGCGGTTGCGCCTGTGATGTTTACACCATTTTTTCTCCATTGATAAGTAAGCGGAGTTGCTCCTGAAGCACTTACATTAAATGTTACCGATTGGCCTTGTGTAATAGTTTTATCAACAGGATGCTGAGTTATAGCAGGAGCATTGTTATTACTGTAAATGATCTTATAAATTCCCGCCTTTGCATCATCACGTTTAATGTAATAGAGGTTTCCATCAGGACCAACCTGTAATGCCAGGTTCTTGGTTCCCATGCCGCTGGAAAAAGTATGAGTGGTAACCGTGGAACCCAATGTTAAATAATTCATCCAGCCATTACAATAATCCATGTAAAAATATTTCCCGTTGTATTGTGCCGGGTAATTGGTGGAAGAGGGGTTAAAAAAAGTACCGCCGGTTATTGCGCAACCTTTTTGTGCGGCTGATTCATGCGGATAGGAAAAAATGGGATTGGTATAAGTAGGATCATTGCTGTTTCCTTCCACTGCCGGCCATCCGAAATTTTTTTTCGGCAGTGTACCATCATGGACCTCCTCCCAATTATCCGCGCCTACATTATTAATAAATAATTTTCCGGTTCCCGGTTGAAAAGCAAGTGTATATGGATTACGTAATCCGAGGCACCATATTTTTTTTGTCACTTCTGAAGTGGAACTGATATAAGGGTTGTCAGCAGGAGCAGAGCCGTCTTTATTTATCCGTAATAATTTTCCTTTGTAAACCGCCATGTTTTGTGCATTGTTCGGTTTATTGTCTTCACCCATGGATAAATAAATTTTTCCATCCGGCCCAAATCCTAAACCACCGCCATTATGAAACACTGCGTTCAATGGTTCAGCATCTAATAAGGCAACTTCACTGCCGGCTACAACTACGTCACCATTTGCAGTAAACCGGCTTAACCTGTTATGTATAGTTGGAGTAGTACGCGTGTAATAAATATAAACGTGTTTATTGGTATTAAAATTCGGGTCGAATGTTATGCCGCTGATCCCGCGTTCTCCATTTTGATCAACAGTCAATGTTAAAAAAGGTGTGGCAAGCAACACACCATTTTTTATGATACGCACCTGTCCTGTTTTTTGGCAAACAAATAATCTTCCATCAGGAGCAAAGGCCATAGCTGTGGCAGATTCTATAGCCATCATTTTTACCTGACTGAAGCCGGCCGGAAATGTTTGAGATATTAGTTGATTAATAAAAAACAGACAGGTTAAAATAACCACACTTGATTTTTTGATACTTCTGTTTTTGAAAGAATATTTGATCATGATATTTTAATGAGGTTTAAAAATATCCTGATTTTAAATGTCTTGATTTAATACTCGTTCACGCTGGATTTTTAATCGTTCAAAAGGGAAAAAAAATATTTGTGTTTTTAAAATTATTTCGTCAATAATATCCTTGTATTCTCTACTCTTTTTCCAACGGTCAATTGTAAGATATAAACACCGGTTGAAAGTGAACCATTTAGTTCAATCGTTTTTCTGATGCAACCATTTATGCGCTGTGCCTGGTTATCATAAACAGGTTGTCCTAAATAATTCAGCACTTTAACATTCATGTTTTCTTCCTCTGCATCTTCCATACATACATCAAGTGTGAACATTCCTGTACTGGGATTGGGGAATACATTCATTTTGAAATTATCCACTTTTGTTGGAGGAGGAACCGGGTGTTCTGTTACTGAAACAAAGGTCCCGTCATCACATGAATCTACAGTTACCGCTATTTCTGCTGACCATGCTAAAGCAGCGCCTTGCGCAATTCTGATCTGATAATTTCCGGTAGATGTAGCTTCATAGATACTATCTGTGGCACCGGGAATATCCATATTGTTCTTTCTCCATTGATAAGCAAAGCCGCTGCAGGTATTGGCATATAATTTTATATTTTTTCCGGAACAAAACCTGGTAGGGCCTGTAGGAGTGATCCTTGCGGTAAGCGCTGTAGTTATTCGGACCTGTGTTGGTGCAGACCAGCTCATGATGTTACCTGAAAAAACTTTCACCTGATAATCACCTGATGTAGTTGCGGTGTAGGTTGAATTCGTTTCTCCCTGAATAGAAACATTATTTTTTTCCCATTGATAGGACAGGCCATAGCCGGTATTTGCCTGTAATTTTACACTTCCTGAACAAAAAGTAGTTGAACTTGCCGGTGTAATTTTTGTTTCATATGCTTTGTATACAGCAGTGTATGTTTTATTGCTTTCACTTGCAATAAATCCCTGTGATGGATTTCCTCCGTGCATCCATTTGTCAAATACATAAATAGTATCATTTATTTTTTGAGGCGAAATGATTTCTATGTTTCTCTGCATACCTGATACTACTAATACTGAATACGGTGTTTTATGTGGCTGGCCGTCTAAAATTAAATTGAGTCCGTTTGGTTGTGAATTTAATGTAATGGTAGAAGTAGTAGGAAGTATATCAACATGCACCGTGTCACTTAATCCATTGGAATCCGTTACTCGTAATTTCAATCGATAAAATACAATGGCTGAAATTTCGCCAATAGCCGGTATAGTGAACGATCCGCCTTTTATTTCAGCGGGTATACTTACTCCTGGATGAAAGTGATCGTTATTGTGATGGAATTCAACAATCCATTCAAAAGCTGATTCAGGCAAAGTTCCATCTTCGGCATCGCTTGCATCCCCTGAAAAATTAATAATATCTCCGGCCTTATAATAAGTTACCGCTACAGGTGTAACTATGTTTGCAACCGGCGCGGCATTATAAGGTGTTACAGTGAGTGTAGCAATATTGCTCATCGCATTACCATGTCCATTACTTACTTTCACACTGTATTCACCTGCATGCGATGGTTCCACATAATGAATGGTATAGGTTGAAGCATTAGCTCCCGGAATATCCACTCCATTTTTTTTCCATTGATAATTAAGTGGCTGAAGCCCTGATGCACTTACAATAAAATTTGTGGCTTGTCCGTGTGTGATAATTTTGTCCGTTGGTTGTGCGGTAATGGTAGGTGCATTAATATTACTGTAAATGATTTTGTAAATTCCTGATCTTGCATTATCACGGCTGATATAATAAAGATTTCCATCAGGCCAAACCTGTAATGCAAAATTCTTTGTTCCCATTCCACTTGAAAATGCTGTACTTGTAACATTTGGGTCCAGCGTTAAATAATTCATCCAGCCATTGCAATAATCCATATAAAAATATTTTCCAATGTATTCGGCAGGGTAATTGGTTGATGTGGGATTAAAAAAAGTTCCACCAACCACTGCGCAGCCTTTTTGAACTGTTGATTCATGAGGATAAGCATAAACAGGATTATCATATGCAGGGTCATTACTGTTTCCTTCCACTGCAGGCCATCCGAAATTTTTATCCGGTAATGTTCCATCATGGATCTCTTCCCAAAAATCAGAACCTACATTGTTTACGAATAATTTTCCTGTGCCGGGCTGAAAAGAAAGGGTGTAGGGATTACGTAAACCTTTGCACCATATTTTTTTTGTTACTTCTGAAGGAGAATTAATAAAAGGATTATCAGCGGGTGCACTTCCGTCTTTATTTAAACGTAATAATTTTCCTTTATAAATAGCGGGATTTTGTGAATAGTTCGGTTCATTATCTTCCCCCATAGCTAAATATAATTTTTCATCGGGCCCAAAAGCTAGTCCGCCACCATTATGAAATACAGCTTTTAAAGGCTCCGCATCCAATAAAGGAACTTCACTTCCTGCCAGCGCTTCATCTCCATTAGCAGTAAAACGGCTTAAGCGGTTATGAATGGTTGGTGTAACGGCTGTATAATAAATATATAAATGATTATTGGTTTTAAAATCGGGATCAAATGTGATACCGCTAATTCCTCTTTCGCCATTTTGATCAACAGCTAATGTTAAAAATGGAGTAGGAAGAAGGACTCCGTTTTTTGCGATGCTTACAGTTCCGTTTTTTTGACAAATAAATACCCTGCCGTCAGGCGCTAATGCCATAGCGGAAGCATCTTCAATGGCCAGGTATCTTACCTGACTAAAACCTGTAGGAAATACTTGTGAAAAAAGCTGGTTGGTAAAAACAAAGATTAAAAAGAGTATAATGAATTTGTTTGCCGGATACTTTAAAAAATTCGTCATGGTATATTTAATACTATTACTTAATATATTTTTTATCCAATAATTTTCGGTATTAATGGCTATAAATATATTTCTGATTTTTTGGGTATAATCCGGATACTCGTTGATGTGGAATTTTTAATCGTTAAAGGGCGAAGAATATGTTTTAGTATTAAAAAAAGCCCCAACTTTACTGCTGGGGCTTTTAAGTTTAAGGGTTTAAATTGGATTTTACTTATTTATAATGATCCTTTTAGTAATGGTATTATCTTCTTCTTCCTTTACCTGTAAAAGATAAGCGCCTTGGGCAACGCTTTCATCCAGTTCGATCGTTTC
>JBQTHQ010000134.1:0-15113 GCA_052389695.1 Bacteroidota bacterium
GGAAATAATATCATAATGATTTTCACCGGCTTTATCATAAATAGCAATGTTCTGCTGAACAATATTCGTCACTTTTTCATTCGTGATCTCGATCTGGTGAGTGCCAATACTATTAACAACCAGTTCAAAAACATTCAATAATTTTCTTCCATCACCACCTGAAAGCCTTAACAAGGCTTCATGTTCTTTAATAATAATATTTTTATTTTTTAAAACAGTATCCGTTTTAATAGCAAGGTCCAGCATCTCCAGAAGATCTTCTTTTTCCAGATGTTTTAAAATATATACCTGGCAACGTGATAAAAGCGCTGATATAACCTCAAATGATGGATTTTCAGTAGTAGCGCCAATAAGTGTTATTGTTCCTTTTTCAACTGCACCCAATAATGAATCCTGTTGTGATTTACTAAACCGATGGATCTCATCAATAAATAATATAGGATTGCTTTGCGAGAATAAATTACTGCCTTTTGCTTTGTCGATCACATCACGAATATCCTTCACTCCTGAATTGATCGCGCTTAAAGCATAGAACGGGCGTTTTAGCTGATGAGCAATGATATTTGCAAGCGTTGTTTTGCCAACACCGGGTGGCCCCCATAAAATAATAGAAGGCAATAGATTGGATTCAATAGCATTACGTAAAATAGCACCCTCGCCTACAATGTGCTTTTGCCCAATGTAATTGTCCAGACTGGTGGGACGCATGCGTTCTGCTAGGGGAGCATTCATTTATGAGGATTTATTTATATACGAATTTTAACGGTTAGGGATGAATCTATTTATTCTCTCATTCCATTTTTGATCCAGCATTCCACTTTAGCAATGGTAGCGGCATCCAATTGGGCACCACCTGCCGGCATTTTTGAAAAACCAAATTCCCATTTAATTGTTCCTAATAATGTTCCGTTTTGAGCTGATCTTTTAATGTCAGCCATTTCAGCAAAATTATATCCTCCGGCTTTTCCGTGACAACCATTACAATATTGTTCAAATATAGGTTTAATGTCAGCAGTATAAGAAACCGACATAGTTCCACAATCAACAGGAGCTGGCGTTACGGTTTTAGTTTCTGTTGGCTTTGTTGTTTTACAAGCTGCTAAAACACCTGCAATTACTACGGTAGTTAAAATTGTTTTTTTCATGTTTATTTTAAATTATTATTTCTGTTTTTGTATTATCCGGTCGTTTATGCTTCCATCTGCGATGACTCCACAACCAATATTCAGGAATTGCACGAATATCCGCTTCCAGCATGCGGGTCACTTTTTCAGTAAGTTCTCCGTGGGTTGTGTTTTTAGGATTATCATCGGTTTCAAAAAATTCAAAACTGTAATGTCCGCGTTTTTCCTTGTTAATACGGCCATACAATACAGGATAATTATAATCCTTTGCATATTTCTCTGTACCAAACAAAACTGCTGTATCCTGATTTAAAAACTTCATCCAATGACTTGTCTTAGGATTAGATGGCGACTGATCAATGGCAAAAATGGTAACGGTGAGGTTATTTATTTCTTCATCAAACACTTTTTTTACCATTTTAGTTGAAATCATGTACAAACCATATTTACTGCGGGTGCTGCGCATTTTTTCATCAAAATACTTATTGGTTAAAGGTAGATAAATTCCAATGGTTTTGTGTTTTATAAGCGCGTCTACTCCCACTGCAAATAGTTCCCAATTATTATAATGACCACCCGCAATAATAACACTTCGCCCCTGATCAAAATACCGGTTGATGAGTTCAGGATTTTTGCAGGTAACGCGTCTACGAACTTCCTTTTCGGATATGGTAAATGTTTTTAAACTTTCTAAAATAAGGTCACAGAAGTGTTTGTAGAATTTCTTGCAGATTTCTTTGTGTTCTTTTTCAGACTTTTCAGGGAAGGAATTACGTATATTTTGTAAGGCTATTTTTTTTCGATATCCAATGATGTAATAGAACAACGCATACAAACCATTGGAAATCATATAAAGTACTGGAAATGGAAGCAATGAAATGGGAATTATGATCAGATGATAAAATAAAATATTAACTATTTTCATTAAGAAAATCCTTGTATAATTTTTTAAAAACAAATATAAAGTATAGTTTTATACCACAAAGGAATGAAATTTCAATTTTGGCAAAAACTTTGATATTTACTCCTCGTATAAATGAGAACCATGAAAAATAAAATTACATTGAAAGCGGCTGTTTTAGGAATGGCTCTACTGGTAACTTTTTCTGCATCTGCTCAGAAAAAAAAGAAGGATGAACGAATGAAGGCCCTGGATGGCAAAAAATATACCGTTCAATTCTATGAAGTAAAAGCAGCCGGAAGAGGAAAAGCTGTACCCAGTGATATTACTCTAAAAGGTGGGGAAATACTGTGTAATTTTACTGAAGATAAGATTTCCTGTCCACCGGCTACGTTCCAGATCATTACTGACTCTACTTATACAGAAGATGATACAGAAATGAAATTGTATAAAATTGAAGCTTTGGTCAGCGTTGAAAAGGACTCCTATAAATGGGAAGCCACCATTATCAATTATGATATTGAAGGCCCTATAGTTCAATCAAAAAGCGGTGTACACAAGAAACCATCAGAATGTGCAGGAACAGAGAAAGCGAAGCAAAAATAAATCCAATCATTCTAAATAAAAATCCCCGAAGATATTCTCTCCGGGGATTTTTTATTTTAATACCGATCTGATTCTTAATAATAAACCATTCTCCTCACCTCTGAAATATGCTTAGAGAAACGGATCACCTGGCGGGTATATCCATACTCATTGTCATACCAAACATAAAGTACGATGTTCTTTTTATCCGGGCCAACAATAGTTGCCTGGCTGTCAAATACAGAAGGGCAAGGATTTCCGATAACATCCGTAGAAACCAATTCATTTGAATTTAAATATTGTATCTGTTCTACCAAAGCACCATTTAAAGCTGCATCTTTAATAATATCATTTACCATCTCCTTTGTTACTTCTTTTTCAATGGTCATGCTAAGGATGGCTAAGGACACATTAGGTGTTGGCACCCTCACTGAATTGGCTGTAAATTTCCCTGATAATACCGGTAATACTTTTTTTAACGCGCTTTCGGCACCTGTTTCGGTAATTACCATATTTAAAGCGGCAGAGCGTCCACGCCTGTATTTTTTATGGTAGTTGTCCAATAAATTTTGATCGTTGGTATAAGAATGAACGGTTTCAATATGTCCGCGAACGATGCCCATTTTATTATGGGTTACTTGCAATACCGGCATAATTGCATTGGTTGTACAAGATGCTGCAGAAAAAATACTGTCTTTTATATCCACCGTTTGATGATTTACTCCGTGCACTACGTTGGGGATATCTTTAGCAGGCGCTGTCAATAATACTTTTGAAATACCTTTTGCTTTTAAGTGACGGCTTAATTCAGCTTTATCACGAAAAACTCCTGTGTTGTCAATTAACAATGCATTTTCAATTCCGTAAGCAGTATAATCCACGTCTTCGGGGTTTTTAGCATCTATCATGTGGACGGTATGCCCGTTAATGATCAATGCTTTTTTCTCCAGGTCTTCAATAATAGTTCCCGGAAAAGGGCCATGCACTGAATCGGTACGTAATAGATCGGCACGCTTTACGATCTCTTCAGCACTACTTCCACGAGTAACAATTGCTCTTAATCGCAATTGCTCTCCTTTACCTGCCTGAGCGATCAATTCGCGGGCAGCCAAACGACCGATACGCCCAAAACCAAATAATACTACATCCTTTGGGGTGATCGTATGTTTTTTACCGATAAAGTCCGCTAATTTATTTTTAATGAAGTCTTCGGTGGTTTTAAATTTTGCCTGTTCCTGTTGCCATTCAAAAGCCAATTTACCAATATCCATGCGGGATGGACAAACATCCAGTTTATAAATCTCTTTCGCGATCATTAATGTATCCTTCACCGTGATCGTCTTTTTAACGATGTTCTTTGCATAGTGATGAAGATTCATGATCTCACTGGCACTCCGGTCAACCAATTGATTGCGGAACAAGATCATTTCAATGGATTTTTCAAACCATAATTTTCCAACTATTGTAATCAGGTCTATTGCTGCTTTTTCGTGCCCGATCCATTCATTTAATTCATTCTCATATGAGCTTTTCGCTTTACCCTTTGTGGCTTCCATAGTTTTCATTGCCGTTAAAAATATATTAAGATCCTAATTATTTTTCCTGCATATAAATGTAAAAAAAATAACCGCATCAACACCCTTAACTTTTCAATAGTTTTTAACGGTGTGTATGCGGTTAATGCCTGCATTCGGAGATTTGTATTACCCGAGATATGTTTTTAATAATTTACTTCTGGAATTATGACGTAACCTGCGGATCGCTTTTTCCTTGATCTGGCGAACGCGTTCGCGGGTAAGGTCAAATTTAGCACCGATCTCTTCCAGGGTTAAACCGTGGTTGATACCGATACCGAAAAACAATTTCACAACATCGCGCTCTCTGTCAGTTAAAGTAGATAATGAACGTTCGATCTCACGTTGCAATGATTCATTCATCAATAGGTTATCTGCACGTGGTGAATCATGGTTGATCAAAACATCTAACAAGCTATTTTCCTCGCCATTCACAAACGGAGCATCCATGGATACATGGCGGCCAGATACTCTCATGGTATCAGCTACTTTGTCCTGAGGAAGTTCTAAAATTGCAGATAATTCCTCAGCACTTGGCTCACGCTCAAATTGTTGTTCCAGTTTCGAAAATGCTTTATTGATCTTATTTAAAGAACCCACCTGGTTCAATGGTAAACGAACGATACGTGATTGTTCAGCCAAAGCCTGAAGGATCGACTGACGGATCCACCATACGGCATATGAAATGAATTTAAAACCTCGTGTTTCATCAAAACGTTTTGCAGCTTTGATCAAACCCAGGTTTCCTTCATTGATCAGATCGGGAAGGCTTAATCCTTGATTTTGATATTGTTTAGCAACGGAGACAACGAAACGTAAGTTAGATTTGGTAAGCTTTTCCAAAGCAGCTTGGTCTCCATCTCTTATCTTTTTTGCTAATATTACTTCTTCGTCTGCCGTGATCAATTCCTCCCGTCCGATCTCCTGAAGATATTTATCTAAAGAAGCGCTTTCGCGATTGGTGATCGATTTGGTTATTTTGAGTTGTCTCATTTTTGAATTATATGTTTATACATTAATCGGGTGCGAAGTTATTCTAACTAACCATCAAATACAATTAATTTTATAATTATTTCAGATTAGAATAATACATTTAACTTGCTGATTGTTAATAAATTGTGCTTGAAATTGATAAAACTTTAAAATATCGCTATTAAACTGTTTTTTTAGCCGATTAATTTCCTTTTTTAATTTTTGATCTGTTTAAAATTATATTCTGTATTATAATCCAAATCCATAATACGCTCTCATGCCATTTGGATAAATTCCTTCGATCAGCACTCCGCCTTTTTTATTTTCAAGGGCAGTTTTTATATCCTCAATATTGGAAATTTTCTTTTTATCAACACTGGTGATAATAAACCCTTCCTTGATACCCGCACTTAACAATTTACCTGCATTTAATTTGGTTACACGTAAACCGCTGTCAATGTTCAATTTTTTCTTATCAGAAGAATTAACATCTTCAAAAGTAGCGCCTAAGGCAGATACTACTTCCAGTTTAGGCCTTTCCACCACAGCTGTATTTCCATTTCTGTTTTTAAGAACAACAGGCAGCATTTTTTCCTGGTTATTACGCTTTAAAGTTACATTTACTTTATCGCCGGGACGATAACGGCTTACTTGTTCTTGTAATTCGGGCACATTATTTACATTGCTCTCTCCTATCTTTATGATCACATCCCCTTCTTTAATACCCGCCTCTTCACCGGAACCATTCGGAGTCAACCCTTGTACATATACCCCCCTTATTTCATTGATACTTTTTTCCGATGCTAATTTTGCATCCAGATCCTGAATGCTTATTCCAATATATGCCCGTTGTACTTCACCAAATTCCAACAGGTCAGCAACCACTTTACGAGCCATGTTTACCGGTATTGCAAAAGAATAACCTGTGTAAGAACCTGTATTTGACGCAATGGCCGAATTAATACCGATCAGTTCGCCTTTCGCATTTACCAATGCGCCACCACTGTTCCCCGGATTTACCGCTGCATCTGTTTGTAAGTATGACTCTATCGGATTCAACCCTTTTGAAGGGTCATTATTCAATATATTGATATTGCGGGCCTTTGCACTTATAATACCCGCGGTAACAGTTGATGTAAGATTAAACGGATTACCAACAGCCAATACCCACTCACCCACTTTTACATTATCGGAATTCCCATAGGTCATATACGATAAATTGTTCTCTTTGATTTTTAACACCGCCAGATCAGTTGTAGGATCTTTTCCAATTACTTCGGCAGTATAACTGCGTTTATCATTCAAAGTAACTTCTATCTTGTTCGCACCTTCCACAACGTGATTATTGGTAACTATATATCCATCCTGAGAAATAATGACACCGGAGCCGGTCGACATAGGCGCTTCCTGCCGTTGAGGTGCACGTTGCCCAAAAAAATCACGGAAAGGATCATAAAAATATTGATTAGCTGCTTCTATGGGATAAGTCGTTTTTACATTCACCACCGCATGAACTGACATATCTGCAGCAATGGTAAAATCCATTGCACTTTCTGGTACCGCACCGGGCATGCTCACATATTTTACCGGTGTTTGATAAGTGACCTGTGCTGCAGGAGCTAAAGGTTTATCTTCTATCAAATGATTAAGACCCAGAGCGGTTATACCGCCAATACTTGCGATTATAAATGCGCTTGCAATTTTTTTCATCTTAATTAGTTGTTTTAAGGTTAATATTGGTTGTTTAAAAAATTTGTTTTTAATTACGTTCATTATAACACAAAAGTTGTTCCACATATTATTAATTATACTTATTTTTAACAATAATTAACAGGGGTTTCCAAAGGTTATATAACTTTGCATACCAGTGTGAAATTATTAAAAATCAATGAGTAGTTTTAAAGAAAAATCACAATTATTTATAATGGGTATGATGGCTGGATTAATCATTGCCGGTGGCTTTTTTATTTTAAAGCTAGATGACTATTTTAAAGAATTGAATTTTTATAAAAGCGTGGCTCAAACATTTTCTTCCGATTCAAAAAATAATGAAGTGGCAGTAAAAATAAGTGATGTAGAAAATACTGAAGAAAAAAAAGTTTTTGAAAATAAAACAAAAAGTAAAAAAACAGAATCAGAAGCCATTCCTGACAAAAAAGAGTTTATGTTAAGCGCTGATACATTAAATACACAGGCAGCAACAGATTCAGTAACTAAAGATATAAATGATCCAAATGATATTATTGTCAGAAAAGATGAATTGCTTTTTACAAAAACAATAGAAGTTATTAATTTAAATCCGGTTGCAAGCACTGTGAACACAAAAGATTCTCTTCTGCAAAAAGTTAGTGGCATAACCGATGACCGGACAAATTCAAAACAATTTTTTAATATTGAATTTTGGCAATCGCCATTAAATTATAAAGGATATAAGATGAGTAAGTACAAGCTGGTATTGTATGGTATCACATCAGCCGAAGGAATAAAAATTTACAAATCAGATGATATTATTTATTTAAAAAATCAGGGAGGAGCCTACAAGCTTGACCAAGCAGGTGATTTCAGACCTTATGAGCGTGTAACTGATGAAACAATTATTAGTAAACTAAAATAGAATGCAGATCAATTTTCATAAATACCAAGGCACCGGAAACGATTTTATAATTATCGATAATCGGGATCTTAAATTTAACAGGGGGGATAATGCTTTAGTGGCAAAGCTTTGCGACAGGCGTTTGGGGATCGGTGCGGATGGATTAATGTTATTGCAGAACAAACAAGGTTACGATTTTGAAATGGTGTATTATAACTCCGATGGGAACGAAAGCAGTATGTGTGGAAATGGAGGCCGCTGCATCTCTGAATTTGCAAGAACTTTGGGATTGGTGAAAGATAAAGCTCATTTTATTGCCATTGATGGAGCGCATGAATCATTAATAAAACCGGGATTCATTACCCTTAAAATGAAAGATGTAAAAAATGTTGAACTGAAATCAGATTTTAGTTTTTTAAACACCGGTTCGCCGCATTATGTTGCACTTGTGAATGATGTAGAACATTTTAATGTAGTTGAAGAAGGAAAAAAAATACGAAACAACGATCGTTTCAAAGCGGAAGGCACCAATGTTAATTTTATCGAAAAAAAAAATAACGGATTATTTGTGCGAACTTACGAACGCGGTGTTGAAGGAGAAACATATTCCTGTGGAACAGGCGTAACAGCTGCTGCTTTGGTGGCTGCAATTAAAAATATTTCCACGGCACAGGATTTTTGCGACATAAAAACATTGGGAGGAAATTTAAAAGTGAAATTCAACAAACACACTGATAATTCATTTACGGATGTATGGCTGGAAGGGCCTGCAACGTTTGTATTTACAGGAGAAATAACGATATGATAGGAACAAGCACTCCTTATAAACTAAACATCAACAAACAATTTAGCGAAGAAGAATTGCTAAAAGGGATTTACATTGCTGTACTCCACGCAACACGCATTCCTCCGCATATCGGTTTGATCATCGACAAACATTATCATTCACTAACCATCAAAGGCCAGGATATCAATACCTCTGTGAATGCATTGATCAAGAACTCACAAATTCGAAAAATACCTTCTTTGTTCATTAAAGTTAAACCTCATCCTACATTTAGCGAGTTATACATGAAGGAACATTTCATAACCAATGTACAGCAATTTCAGCGTGTTGACTCAGGTGTGGCTACCTGTTTAAGTCCCATCAAATTATTTTTTGATGAAGTGTATGGCGTATCCATGGAAAATATAAATTATTTATTTGAGTTGTTGCCTAAGCTTCACTCCGAAGAATTGATCGAACATACAAGCTCTTTGTTTACAGATGGAAATTATCAATTACCTGTATATGCCGCTGCTGAGATAGATGCCGGGATAGAGCAAGTGCGAATGGAATTCAAAGGCCTCTCCCCAACCCTCTCTCCTTCGACAAGCTCAGGACAGGCTGGAGAGGGAGTAAATAATCTAAAAAAAGCCTCCCCTTTGGGGAGGTTGGAGGGGCTATGAAATTACAGGGCAAACATATTTTACTTCGTGCTTTAGAACCAGGAGATATTGATGCTCTTTATCGATGGGAAAATGAACCAGAGAACTGGAAAGTAAGCAGTACACAAACACCCTTCTCACGCTTTGTATTGGAACAATACATTGCCAGCGCTCATCAAGACATTTATAGTGTAAAGCAGTTACGTTTGATGATTTGCACCAACGAAAACAAATCTATAGGATGTATCGATCTTTTTGATTTTGAACCCAATCATCAACGTGCAGGTATTGGAGTGCTGATCGCAGAAAAGAGCGAAAGAAGAAATGGATATGCCTCTGAAGCACTGGAATTATTGATTGGATATTGCTTCTTATCATTAAACTTACATCAATTGTATTGCAATATCACTACCGATAATGAAGCAAGTGTTTTATTGTTTCAAAAACATGGTTTCCAGATCACAGGAATAAAAAAACAATGGATTCGTGATGGTGATCGTTTTAAAGATGAGTTGTTGTTGCAAAGAATAAGATAATTGAAATCTCCTAAAAGCTTTCGCACGTTCTCGACTCCGCTCGAACTGACAGCGCATATGGTCACTTCGAGCGAAGTCGAGAAGTGTGGGTTGGCAAAGCAAATAAAGATTAATGAAATCTACAACCCTCAATATTATTTTTTTTTCTCTTTTTGCAATTGTAGTGCTTACAATGGTTTATTGCGGCAATTCCTCAGATCCAAGCAACAAGCAACAATCAACAACAACGAGCAACCAATATTTAAATCACAGTGATACGGCACGCTATGTTGGAATGAACCAAAGCAAACTTTGTCACCAGGATATATACAATTCATTTGTTCAAACCGGAATGGGCAAAAGCTTTGAGCATGCAAGCAAAGAGAAAACTTCTGCCAAATTTGACCCGTCTGGCGAACGGGCAGGTAAACACAGTGTTATTTATGATAAATACCAGGATTTCTATTATCAGCCTTTTTGGGAAGGAGATAATTTTAAGATCATTGAATTTCGATTGAAAGGAAAGGATACTATTCACAAACGTATTGAATCAGTTGATTACATTATAGGTTCCGGGCAACATACCAACTCTCATATTACTAATACAAATGGTTATTTGCATCAAATGCCAATGACCTATTATACTCAAAAAGGGCACTGGGATTTTCCTCCGGGTTTTGAAGATGGCTTTAATACAAGGTTTTCACGCAAGATTGGTTTGGAATGCATGAGCTGCCATAATTCTTTACCTGACTTTGTTGAAGGTTCTGAAAATAAGTACAATGCTTTGCCGGAAGGTATCAATTGTGAACGTTGTCATGGTCCGGGCAGCATTCACGTACAGCAGCGCTCAACAGGAAAAAACATAGATACTTCCAAATACATTGATTATTCTATCGTCAATCCGGGAAAACTATCCATCGATCTGCAATTTGATGTTTGTCAGCGTTGTCATTTGCAGGGAAATACCGTTTTAAAAGAGGGCAAATCCTTTTTTGATTTCCGCCCGGGCATGAAGTTATCTGATTACATGACCACCTTCCTGCCCCGTTATGAAGGCGCAGATGATGAATTTATAATGGCTTCGCATGCTGATAGATTAAAACAAAGTAAATGCTTTATAAAAAGCTATAAGCCCTCAGAAGCTCCCTCCTCTTCGGGGAGGGCTGGGGAGGGGTTACGGCCATATAAAAATGCATTGACCTGCGTAACCTGTCACGATCCTCATGTGAGTGTTAAAGTAACAGGGGAAGGTATATTTAATAATGCGTGTAAAAATTGTCATAATACCTCTCCGCAAAATGGCCTATGCTCAGAGAAGATAGAGGTTAGAATGAAGAAGCAAGACAATTGTGTAAGCTGTCACATGCCTAAATCAGGTTCAACTGATATTCCGCATGTTACTGTCCATGACCATTTCATCCGCAAACCAATGAAAAAAGAGGAAGTAGAAAAAGTGAAAAAATTTATTGGTTTATACGCCATCAATGAACGTAATCCAAGTAATATAACAAAAGCAAAAGGATATATACAGCAGTATGATAAATTTGAATACAAACCGGAATACCTTGATTCTGCAAAGGTTTACCTGTCAGATAAAAATAGTACTGATATAAAACAAAATTTTGAAACACTGGTTCACTTATATTTTATTAAACAGGATTTTCCTAAAATCATAAACTATGTTAACCAGGTTGGAAAAGATCAATTATTAAAACAATTGCTTGTAAAAAAATCATGGGACAATGCCCATGCCTGGGCGCTTTACAGGATCGGAGAATCCTATAATAATTTAGGTAACAACATAGACGCTTATTCCTTTTATAAAAAGGCCGATGAATTATCCCCTTACAACCTTGAATTCAAAAACAAATTAGGAACAGCTTTAATGGCTCAGAAGAGAATACCGGAGGCTATTACGATATTTGAAACTATTTTAAAAGAGAATCCTAAATTTGTTCAGGCGATCAATAATTTGGGATATGCAAACCTTGTTTCAGGTAATATTTCTGAGGCAGAAGAATTATATAATAGGGCATTAGAACTGGATCCGGATTATGAATCATTATTAATGAATATTGCCGGATTAAAAATTTATAAAAAAGAATATAAAAAAGCGGAACAGATTTTGAAGGATGTGCTAAAGAAAAATCCGGAGAACGTGCAGATAAAACAAATTCTAAAACAATTATCTACCAATTACTAATCTATACTAATGTACCAATTTGTGGCTCATAATAATATTGTAACGTATTAGTAAATTGGTACAAATTGGTACTTTAGTAGATACCATGGCGAAGAAATCATCTTTATTAAAAAAAATATTTATTTCTATCCTCTTAATCATACTTATTACAGGGGGAATAGGCGGCTATTATGCATACAAAGCTATTTATCAGCCGAATGTGAATTTAGGCGATAAAAAATCTCAGATCATTTATATTCCTACCGGCTCTAAGTTTGAAGATGTAGTACGGATATTA
This sequence comes from Bacteroidota bacterium, assembly GCA_052389695.1. Taxonomy (GTDB): domain Bacteria; phylum Bacteroidota; class Bacteroidia; order 2-12-FULL-35-15; family 2-12-FULL-35-15; genus 2-12-FULL-35-15. Next base: position 12,176 of record JBQTHQ010000134.1, read on the forward strand.
GTTAAAAACAATGTTCTGAAAAACCGTATAAGTTTTGAATTCCTATCAGAAAAAAAGAAATATAAAAATGCCGTTAAGCCCGGAAAATATCGCATTCTTGCTAACATGAACAACAATGCCTTGATCAATTTATTAAGAGCCGGCATACAGGAACCGGTGGAGATCAATTTCAATGGTTTGCATACGGTGAATGAGCTGGTCGGTCGTGTTTCCAGGCGCATAGAAGCGGATTCATTCTCATTGTATCATGCCGCAAATGACAATACCTATTTAAGTAAATACGGTTTTTCAAAGCGGGATGTGCAATCATTGTTCATTCCAAATACCTACCAGTTTTTCTGGAACACTTCCGTTGATGAGTTCTTTGAACGCATGGCAAAAGAGTATAAAGCATTCTGGACCGAGGAACGCAAACAAAAAGCGAAAGCAATGCAGTTTTCTCAGGCAGAAGTGGCTACCCTGGCTTCTATTGTGCAGGCCGAACAATGTTGTGATAATGAAGAAAAAAAGATAATTGCGGGATTGTATATCAATCGTTTAAAAAAGAATATGAGATTGGAATCAGATCCTACGGTCATTTATGCCATCGGTAATTTTAAAATTGCCCGTGTATCTTATAATCATAAACGAATACAATCACCCTACAATACTTATGAAATAACCGGCTTACCCCCCGGCCCTATTAACTTTGTTCAACAATCAAGTTTGGATGCAGTATTGAATTACAATGAAAATGATTTCATCTTCATGTGTGCAAAAGAAGATCTTTCAGGGAAGCACTATTTTTCAAAAACCTATGAACAGCACCAGGTATGTGCCAGAAAATATCACAAAGCTTTAGATAGCAGGAACATTCATTAGACTATTCCAACAGCTTTTTCTTTTCTTTCAATCGTTTTATATAAAAACAAACAACACTTATCATTCCGGCTACAAAAGGGATCCCGGCATAATTTTTTAGTTCTTCATGATCTATAAATTCACATATCATCCAATAGGAGTTGGCAGAGATCCAAAAGCAGATGGCCAGGTTGATCCAAAATTCATCATCTTTATCGGACCATGTGATTATTGTGATCACAATTGCAACGGTTATGGTAGGAATGATCATGGTGATCCCTAAAATTTTCCATTGTAGCATCCAGCAGGTATCTTTTAATAACCAAAGCGGAATATGAAGGTTTTCGTAGTGTCGGATTTTGTACATGAAGCAAATTTAAAAAAATAAAAACGTCCCGTAAATGTTTTTACAGGACGTTTCTCAAATAATTACTAACCTTTAATTTAAAACTACTTCAATACATTCCAGGCTTTTTGATCTTCTGATACTCAAAGCCTTTGAGTAGTTAAGAATATTGTTGACAACATTGTTTCCAGGTTCAAAAGGAAATTCATTTTTGTTATCAAGCACTTCATTCATTTTTGGTTTAACAGGTTCAATAATTTTTTTAGGAGTAGAGGTTTTATTCATCAATTATTTTTTGGTTTATATTAGGATAACGGTGGAAGAATTAATTTATTGTGTGTAAGAAAAAAGCCTCTCCCCTTTCCCCTCTCCTAAGGAGAAAGGTATTACGAAACGCTATGTATAAATAACAGATATAATATTCAGTTTAGTATGCAAAGCCTCCCCTTAGGGGAGCCTGCCTGCCGGACAGGCAGGGTTAGGAGGAGCTTAAAAATTAACCACTATTTCTTTTTCTTCTATCATTTTACGCATATTGATCAATGCGTAACGCATACGACCCAAGGCAGTATTGATGCTCACATTGGTTTGTTCTGATATTTCCTTGAAACTCATATCATAATAATGACGCATCATCAGTACTTCACGTTGTTCAGCAGGCAATAATTCAACCAGTTTACGGATATCCTTACGCATTTGAATTTTACAGATGGATTGCTCCATATTACTGTCTTTTACAGCGATCACACTAAAAATATCGAACTCTTCCCCATCGCTGTTTATTCCACCTTTAACAGTAGGCATCCTTTTATCCAGCCTGAATGTATCGATCATCAGGTTATGCGCAATGCGCAGCACCCAGGAGATAAACTTACCCTCCTCATTATAATGGCCCTTTTTAAGAGTATTGATCACTTTAATGAACGTATCCTGGAAAATATCCTCGGCCAATGCCCTATCCTTGATAGTAAGCATGATATAACTGAATATCCTGCGTTTATGACGCTGAATTAAGACCGCTAAGGCCGATTCTTTACCGTTGATGTATTGATGAACGAGTTCCTGGTCGTCAATAAGATGCTGCTGAATAGGCATAGGGCCTCCTTTTTTATTAATGGTTAATTATAAAAAAGTAGCAGTTTCTCTTATATCAGGTTCTCCTTTGTTTTAGAAGGCTTTTACTAAATTGTGTTAAAAGCCTTGTGGTTGAACAATAAAATAGGAATTATGTTGTACAACGTAAATAATATCCAAATGTTGCATAACAAGAAAAATATTTTTCCTGATACAAATATAAGCCTTTAGAACATAGATCACAAGCCTAAATTGAGTAATTTTGCAAAATTGACAAATGGCAGCGCCAAAAAACATAGAAAACCTCAGTTCCAAGGAATATATCCTCATAAAAGGGGCTCGTGTTCATAATCTAAAGAATATTGATGTGGCCATTCCACGTAATAAACTGGTGGTTATTACCGGATTATCGGGTTCGGGCAAGTCTTCCCTGGCTTTTGACACCTTGTATGCCGAAGGGCAAAGACGTTATGTGGAAAGCCTTTCCTCCTATGCCCGCCAGTTCCTGGGCCGTATTGATAAACCGGAAGTGGATTATATTAAAGGTATTTCCCCTGCCATTGCTATTGAACAAAAGGTAAATTCGCGTAATCCCCGCTCTACGGTTGGGACATCTACTGAAATTTATGATTATTTAAAACTATTATATGCCCGCATCGGCAAAACTTTTTCTCCCAT
>JBQTHQ010000135.1:0-16659 GCA_052389695.1 Bacteroidota bacterium
ACTGTATATGTTGATGATTTTAGAGTTGAAGTATTTGAGAGAAAATAAGGGGACTATTATTTTCGGATTGAAAAAAAATTTAGTTTTGAATTCAAATGCAGTAGCTATCTGATTAATACCGCTTCTGTATCTGTAATAGACAACCTTGCCGGCAGGTTCACCCATTGGGGCTTGGTCTATAACAGTAATATTCGCTGCTTTATAATTACTAAGGCCAAATTATTCGTTGGACTAATTTGACCAAGTAAGGTATAACTCCGCCTTTTAAGGCGGAGAGAATCACAGGTAAATAATGCAGGGCTTTAGCCCTGAACAAATGTAATAATATGTCTTTTGTAAAAGTAATGATTCACGCGGTTTGGGGCACCAAGAACCACTGCCCTTTTCTAACAAAAGAAATAAAGCAACAGGTAATATCTCATATCAAAGAAAATGCACATAATAAACAAATTTTTATAGATAGATTAAATGGACATACTGATTATTTACATTGCTTGTTCGGACTAAATGCTGACATAACTATTGCTAAGACATTGCAACTATTAAAGGGGGAATCCACATACTGGATCAATAAGCAACAACTGACTAAATTAAAGTTTGAATGGGCTGATGAGTATTTTGCTGTGTCAGTAAGTGAATCGCAATTGGATAAAGTAAGAGCATACATTGACCGACAGGAAGAACATCAAAAAAAGTAAATTTTATGCATGAATATGAAGAGTTTTTAAGGAGATATAATTTTAAAAATCATGGCTAAAGCCGATAGCATTGAAATGTCTTAATATCTCCGCCATAAATGGCGGAGTTAATTTTTCAGTACATCAAAATCAAATTAAGCCCCAAAAGAATATCACGGCCGCTGTATTTAAATTTTAATATTAATGTTTATGGAACTATTTGAAAAAAATTATAAAACGATAACCTTATTCATAGGAGTTCTTTTCTTTTCTTTTTTAATATATATTTCATGGCTGTTTTATAAAGAGCGGGTATTGTGTTTTGACCCCGCATTTTTCGCTTTCCAGATAATTGATACAAAAAATTTCAGTATTGCTTTGGGGAGATGGGGTTCGGTATTTTCTCAGATATTGCCCTTGTGGGCTTTAAAAAATGGCTGTTCCCTTGAAACTTTTTTGCGTTTATTCTCGATCGCTCCGATCATTAATTATTTTATTATTTTTTTAATTATCACCTTTGGACTAAAAAATTATCGAGCCGCACTCGCTTTAATGCTTTCACTCTGCCTGGGCTTCAGGCATGCATTCTATTATACTACTGCCGAATTATACCTGGGAATAGCTTTATCCATATTCCTTTGGGCAATCATTGCTCCTGAAAAAGAATATGATTCAAAATTTAAGAAAAACACAGCACTGATTGCATCACTACTTCTGATCTGTGTTATGTCGTATTCACATCAATTAACAGTATTCCTGATATTGTTTGTTTTAATTTCAGAAACGCTTGTCAATAAACGATATAAGGATGTTCATCTCTGGATACTATTTGTTGTTACCATTATTTGGTATTATTTTAAAATATTTATTTTTAAAAGTTCAGAATATGAAATGGAAAAAATACCAACATTAGCTATTTTTATAAAACAGCTTCCATTTATCAATGATCTATCAAGCACCTATTATTTTAAACATTTTGCAAAACATTACCTGTGGATTTTATTTCTTACATTTTTTATCAGTTGGATTTATTTATTCAAAATGAAGAACTGGTTATATTTTATTTTTCTTCCCGCATTCTCTCTTTTTTATTTAGCTATAATCCTTATAACATATTATAAGGGCGAATCTGTTTTGATGTATCAAAATTATTATACCGTTTTTGGAGTATTTGCTGCTGTGTCCTTTATGTACATATTGTATTCAAATTTTAAAAAAAAATGGAGGCTATTCCTTGTTTTGCCGTTGCTTGTATTAAATCTCGGAGGAATTTATAAAGCGCATGCCATACTTACTAAACGAATTGAATATGTTGACCATTTAGTTTCCTATGGACGGAAACAAGACAATAAAAAATTTCTTATAAGCGCTCAGAATTTTCAATGGCAAATAGGATGGATAAGCTGGTCCTTACCTTTTGAAACAGCTTTATATTCTGCAATTGAGGGACCAGATTCTGCAGTAACCTTTTTTGTAACTGATGAAATGAATAAGTATGATTCATTGATCAATAAAAAGAATGTTTTTTTTGGTCCTGAATGGGCAATAACCTGGTTTGGCAGTCAAAACTTAAATCGTAACTATTTCCATTTCCCGTCTACAGGCTATAAAAAATTAACAACTTCACAAGCAGATACATCGTTTTCTGAAGAAGTGTTTAATAAAAACAATGTTCAAATTATACCTGTAAAAGAAAAAATTTATTGTGATCCCGACTCATTTGTTTATGTTCCGATCAGGATAATAAATTTATCGGAAAAGGCCTTGGCATCAATACCTAAAGGGGACGAACCGATATTTTTAAGTTACCATGTGTATGATATAAAAAATAAAATAATTTTACCGGACCAAGGTGTAAGAACTCCCTTTGATATTGATATTGAAAAAGAATATTTGCAGGGATTATTGGTAACACTTCCGAAGAAAAGGGGAAATTATGTAATAGCCGTGGATATTGTTACTGAGAATAAAAGATGGTGGGGAATTAACAGTAAATTTATACTAGTTGTAGAGTAGTATTAAGTCATTTGATATGATCAATAAAAAGAATACATTTTCTTTAAGTAAATGGCTCATTGTTGTTATTGCTCTTTTTTGGATCAGTATAATTTTTAATTATAAGCCCTGGCAAAAAAATTTAATTAATAATGATGTTGTTTCTTACTATGGTTATCTCCCGGCAGCTTTTATTTACCAGGATCTTAGTTTAGAATTTGCAAAAGAGGACCCGTTTTTTTTTGATAAATTTTGGCCCAACATTGCTCCAAATGGAGGCAGGGTTATAAAAATGTCAATGGGTTTAAGCATGTTGTATGCACCCTTCTTTTTTATAGGAGACGCCGCTTCTTATTTTATAGATGAATTTCAAACAGGTTATACTCAAACTTATCAGGTTTGTTTATTATTCAGTTGTTTGTTTTATCTGATATTGGGATTAATTTTTCTCCGCAAATTATTGTTATTCTATTTCTCTGAAAAAATTACAAGTTTAACCATTGCTTCTGTATTTTTTGGAACCAACCTTATCTGGTATACCACTCTTGATGGTCTTATGTCACATGGATACCTTTTTTCAATGGTGTCAATTTTTCTTTACCTGGTTGTGAAATGGCATCGTGAAAATAAAGTTAGTACTGCTATTTGTATTGGATTAGCGGGAGGATTAATTACCCTCATTCGCCCTACACTGATCTTATGCTTTTTAATATTTATACTTTATGATGTTTATAATAAACAAACAGTAATTGAAAAATATAAAATATTAAAAAATAATTTTTGGAGTTTAACACTAATTATACTTGGTTTTATAATTGTTATATCTCCACAATTGGCATATTGGAAGTATATTACAGGCGACTGGTTATTTTTTTCCTATGTAGGGGAGCGATTTTATTTTAACCAGCCTCATTTGATCGAAGGTCTTGTTGGTTTTAGAAAAGGCTGGCTGCTTTATACACCTGTAATGGTATTTGCCATATTAGGTATGTTTTATTTGAGAAAAAACATTCCTGCTTTTTTTCTTCCGGTGATCATTACTTTTTTTCTTTCTGTATATGTGATCCTGAGCTGGTGGTGCTGGTGGTATGGGGGGTCTTATGGACAAAGGCCTTTTGTAGATTTTTATGGGATCTTAGCTTTGCCAATGGCGTGTTTTTATAAACAAGTGATAGAATTTGGAAAGAAATCAATAAAAATTTTAATAACTGTTTTAGTATTGTTGTTGGTTACATTAAGCTTATTTCAAAACTGGCAATATCGTAATGACTTTATTCATTATGATTCTATGTCAAAAGAATCTTACTTTCTTGGTTTTTTTGCAAAACAAAATACCGCAGAATGGTATGAATCTCTTGATGTGCCCGATTATGACCGGGCAAAAAATGGTTTAAATGAAACCATAACATGGGAAGAAATAACACAGATCAAACCCTCCGATAGAATATTTTTTAATGGATATAATATGAAATCCATCAGTTGTGAAATAGGGTCAAATGCAGAATTGACTGCGTCACGATTTGATGTCGGTAGCTGGGAAACATTTTCATTGACTCATTTGGGGAACAATAAAATTGCTTTAAAAGCGGATAACGGTAAATATGTTTGTAATGAACATAATATTTCAGGAAAATTAATTGCAAACCGTGATACAATAGGTGCCTGGGAAACGTTCGAAATTATATATTTAGGAAAAAAAATAGCATTGAAAGCAGATAACGGTAAGTATGTATCTGTGAATGAGAATGAACCGCACCAACTAATGGCAATTAGCGATACAATTTCAAAAAGAGAATTATTTAGAATACATATTAAGCAATAAACTGCATGCGTTAGTTGGAATCTTATAAATAGAAACAAAAAATTAAGCCTTGACCAAAATTAGTATTAATATTTCCTGTAATTTATGCCAAGAGAATCTAATAAATGCTTTGTTCCTACAGAATTATTTTCAATAATAAAAAAACCTTCTTTGTCGCCAATTTTTTTTATAAAATTAAATTCTGATGCAAGCTTCTTTTCAATATCAATTATTAATATTCTACGATATATTTTATTTTCATCTTCAATAAGCCGCCATGTTCTCCTTTCGTAATTTGGATTTAGCGTATTTGGAAACTCACCAATACAACTGGGGCAGCCGTAGGCATAAAATGCACTATTCCAGTGATTGGAAATTATAATTAACTGAATTTTACAAGAATCGCAAATAGTTTTAAGATAATTACATTCATCCGTTAATTTTGACGTTTCAATTACACCAACAGCGAGTCCTGGTGTTAGCTTGGTACTACTTTCTATAGATGTATTTAGATTATTTATGTTATAAACAAAATAAACAGCTGGTATCAACAGATATAAATACAAAAATTTAGGGTATGTAATGTTATTTAAAAAGGAAAGCGATATTCCCAATAGCATGGGAATAGACAAATACATCCTGGAATAAGAATAAAACACAGAATGAGTTCCATCATGCACCTTGTTTATTCCTAATGTAGAAATAACTATAAACGGGATCAAAGCAACGACTACCGCTTTTTTATAGGCTTTTTCATTTAATAAAAGGATGCTAATAATTAAAAACATAAAAAGAACTAAAAAACCAGATTTCCAAAAAATGGGTGTAACATCATTAAAATGAATGTCCAAGGTATTTAAAGATAAGATCAGGTTCTGGATGGAAAAAGATGTTTGAAACCTATGCAGATTATAATGAGGGTTCAAAACATAGAAATAATCAACAGAGAAATGGATTGTAAACCCAACAGCAAGGCCGATTAAAGAAAATAGGTAGTAGTGTTTGTTTTTTGAATTTTCTAAGAACAGATATATTAAACAAGGAATTGATATTAAAATTGAATTTGAATTAATGGTATATCCCAAAACAGCAAAAAATGAACTGAATAGAAATGATGCTTTTGATTTTGAATAAAATAGTCCAATACATCCCAATACACTTACAAATATTCCGGTAACAAAACCTCTTGGCAAAGAAGTTATAAAAGAATATTCTATTGGCAAAAGCAGGGGAATGGAAATAATTAGAAATGATATTTTTGCAGATTTTTTAAGAAATACAAGTAATGAAATAATGAAGTATGGAATAAGGGTAAGGACGCTGGTGATTATAGGTAAAGATTTATAAACAGGAATCCCGAATTTATACAAAGGAACGGCCAGAAAAGCCTCAAGCATTGAATTATAAGCCTGACCATAAAATCTCGGTTCATAAAACAGGCCGCTAGAATAATTTTTTAATCCAAGCCACATTATTGTTTGGTCATTATCTGTGTATTTAAATGCAAAATTGTTTAATACCAAACACCTGAATATTATAACTAAAATTACCAATATCAAATATATCAACCAGTCTATTCTCTTATATGTTTTATCTAATAACATATTTTATTGTGTAGTTTAATATTATTTTTTGATAATTTTAAATTTCTCGGTTATTCCAATAAAACCCGCTTTAGCATAAAGTTGGGATGTTTTTTTATCTACACTAAAAAATTTCCCATTAACGGCTTTAAATGCAACAAAATTACTGTCAAGTTCAATAAGTGTAAATGTTTCCCATGCACCTATTTTGGTTCGTGTTCCGGTAATTCTACCATATAAACCTAATTCAGAACATAAATACTGCTTGTAAGAAGTGGCGATAGCACATTTATTGTTAGCATATCGGATCAATGAAAAAGTACTGCCGAAAGAAGGTTTATTATTGGTAAAAAGAAAATGATATTTTGAATCATCTACACAGAGATATTTGTTATCGGTAGTTTTTAGTTGAACCTGTTTGTTACTGATTTCATTTATTTCGAAATTATTGATCTTACTTTTTAATAAAATAGATTTTGTACTAGGGAACATGTACAGAACGGAATATAATTTTTTTATTTCGGGTTTCATATCTGACTGTAACAAGTAAATAAAATCAGCACTCGCATGTACAGGATCTCTTGTTGCTTCTGTCATGTAGTCCATAGAATAAATTCTTTTATAATGGTTTATTGATGGCTCAAAAACCCAGGAATTTGAAATAACAATTCCGCGATCCTTATTGGAATATTTTTCATAAGCCTCTTTTATTTTTTGTATTGCTTGCTTGGTATTTGAATCATAAGGCCACTCATACACATAGTTGAAATTAATATTTTTAATAAAATGATAAGAGAATGGCACACTAATGACTAAAAAAATAAGTATGCTTATAGCATGAAAAAGTATATGTTTTTTTACATAGGATAATAATTTTTCAACGGAAAATAATAGGTAAACCCCAAATAAGGGAACAAATATCAATGCTGTACGACCTGAAGGGTATGGTGTATCAAAAATGTAGTATTCAACAATCGATCCACCAATCATTATAAACAGAACAATTGTTATTCTATAAAGAGCATCATATTCTTTGATATACTGATATAATAATGTCAGTATGAATACACTCATAATTAATTGTCGTAGTGCTATTCCTGCTATTTCACCATAATAACTTTTATAAATAAATCCATGTATAAGACTCAGCAATGTATCGTCAATAAAATTATTATGGTAACCACCAAAATACAATTGGCCGGCTTTTTTCAATATCAGAAGTATTGATACTATGCCATAAATACAAGCTATATTCAGAACAACAACTATCCATGCATAAATAGAACGCTTTTTACTCCACTCGACCTCATCTTTTTTTATGAGAATAAAAAATTCGAAAATAAAAATTACAAGTGAAGCAAAATAAAAATTAATATAGGTAAAGTTGGCTGTCGTAGCTAATAAGGAAAAGAATAAAGAAAGAAATGCATTTTTCACAAAATTCTTTTTAGTATCTCCGTGAGCTTTAATAAAAAAATAAAAAGCTGCCATGAATAGGCCTAAAGCTATACCATATCCTCTGGCAATACTAAAAAAGTCCAATAAGTAAGGGTTGAGTAGAAGGAGCGTGAATCCTGTTAGAACGATGAAAATATTTTTATTTTTTAAAATGGCATACGTAGCGGTTGCATATACTATAAAGCCCATTATATTAGGTAACCGTAGCGATAATTCATTTGTCCCGAATAATTTATAACAGAGCGACATAAAAAATGTATTCAAATAATGATTATTGGCTGTTTTGTTGAAAAAATCATTATTAAGAATCATTGAGAAGGTAATACTTTCATCATGCACAAAAGATAATCGATATGCTCTGAGAATAACATAGAATAGTAATGAAGCCAGAAGGGAAATAAGCAAAAAATTGCTCCAATTTAATTTTTGAAATTTAAATTTCACGATATATAGTAATATTTATTAACTATTATTTATTGGGATATCAATACAAATTTTTCATTTTCTCCTATTGAACCAGCATTTGCAAAAAGCTGAAGTGTTTCGCCATTGATACTAAGATATTTATTATTTACGGCTTTAAAGGCAACAGTATTGTTCTCCAATTCAATTAAACTAAATGTTTCCCATCCTCCTACTGTTTTTCGTGTTGCTGTGATCTCGGTTTTATTTTCTATTTCTGCGCATAAAAAATTACCGTTATTGCTCAAAAGAGCGCATTCATTTCCATCAAATAAAATCAATGTAAATTTTCCCGGATCAGAAGGGACATCTTTATTGGCAAGCAAGCGGTTAGGATGGTCTACAACTATATACTTACTATTGGCAGCTTTCAGGTAGATAGTCTTCCTGGCTTTCTCCGTTCTGCCTAGATGAATTCTTTGTATCAATATTTTATCAATATGGTTGTATTCAGACCATTTATCCAATGCCTCGTTACTGGCCCGGTTGAAGAAATCAATGTATCCGTTTGGCAAATGCCCGGTATATGCATTTACACATGGGATATTTAATTCCTGCGCTGCAAGCATAACATTGAGATTCATTACAATGGGATTTTCATTTGCGGCTTCCGGTATATATGCTATTGCGGGATATTTAGCATCATATTGTTCCTTTATTTTTTCTTTAGAGAATTCTATTTGTTGTTTCGAGTCATGAATATCATATCGCATCACTTCCTTGGGATCTATTAAATTATCTACAACAACTAATAAAGGAAAACTCATAATAAGCCATTTAAAAATATAGCTTTGTTTACTTAGCTCATTAAAAACAAAAACAAAAATCAATATAAAAAACATGATCTCTGTATTAATGATTCTGTTCATGGATCGCATGGAAGAAAATCCGGGTAACTCGAAAACAAACTTGTAGAGGCTAAAACCGTTAATATTTAAACAAAAGATGAAACTCAAAATTAGTCCTAGTGTTATAAATAGAATGAATTTCTGGTTGGCTGATTCTACTTTACGTAAAAGCAAAACAATAGGAATTGCTATGATCGCTAACCAAGGCACGCCTCCGATAAATAAAAAATGGCACCACCAATTATTTAAAGCGGTAATACCGTGTTCTGACAGGATGTCCCACATAAGCGGGGCTTTTGTAGTAAAAAAATAGGATCGCCAGGTAGGAATAGAAGAGAGTATTTCTTCAAATTTTCGGGGTTCCAGTTCACGTGATATTTCTATATACGGTAAAATTAAAGGTGCTAGTATGGCACCTGAAAGAATAATAGTGAATAGATGATAGTTGCTTGTTTTTGCTTTTTTGAATTGCAAAAATAATTCCTGATCCCGGTAAACGGCTATATAAGCAATAAATAAAAAAAGTAAGACATAGGCCAATAAAAAACCAAGATAAATACCGCAATAAAACTGGTAAACAATTCCCAGCATTGTAAATAAAAAATATTTAAAGTCTTTTTGAGATAAATATTTCCAGGCCCAGTAAAATACAAAAGGGACAATGAATCTTGGAAAGGTCTGAACATTATATATATGTCCCAATATAAATATGGAAAAGGAAAAAATGTAAGCTCCAACGCTTGATAAAATTGGGTTGCCTGACCATTTATTTAATACCCAATAGCAACAAATAAAGTTCAGGATAAATAAAGTAAGAAGCCAAAACTGAAATGCTTTTTCCCTGTCGCTGCCTAAAATTCTATAAATGGAATAGATAGGCATTGTCCCCAACAGATTATCCGAAAATGCAATAACGTTTTTGTAAGGGTACATAAAAGACGCATCCCAATATGTATCTACTTTGCCGGTTAAGTATAAATGGCCGTGTTCAAGTATGTAATTATTAAAACGAGCATCGCCATAGTCACCCGGAATTTTTGAAAAATCGGATTCGAAGATTTTTAAAGGCACAAAATACAAACCGGCAAGCAGGAGAAGAAATGGAAGTAACAGTGTTTTGTAATTGGATCTAAAAATCATTTTACTGTTTATTTCCTAAAGTGAATCAATTTTACAAGTGTGTTCTTTAATAAAATACAATGCTAAAATCATCCAATAAGGCTTCATGTGTTTTGGATGCGTTCCAAACAAATAATTTTAGAATGTATTCAGAATGGGCATTTGCAGGGATTTGGAAAGTTTCAGTTATTTCTGTCCATTTATTATTTTCTTTTACTTTTTCTTTTATAGGAATTCCTATCCATTCTATGGATTTCCCGGTCGAATCTTCTATACTAAAAACTGTTTTTACCTCCGTATTCAAGTTATTTAAAAATACCCAATAATTAAATCTAACGGAGTCTATCGTTTTACTGCTAATAGCTTTTAAGGGCTTGGTGATCCCAAGACTATATGAATTAAGAGAATCTATTATTGAAACAAATTTACCCGAGTGTGCGTTTTCCGATTGCTTAATTGTTTGAATGGAAACCCAATTATCGGGTTCGGCATTATTGAAATAAACAATTGGCGGCTTTGGTGCTTTATAACGTTTTCTATTGCAGGAAGATAAAAAAGCGATTGCAATAATGGCTATAAATACTAAACGCATAAAGAAAGTATATACTTTAAGTTTGCAGTTGTTTTTTCTTTTCAATCGAAGCTTTAATATCCTCCAGTTGCCCTTTTGGAATGGAACTGATTAAGTTTTTGGTGTATTCACTTTGCGGGTTATTATATATCTCATCGGCATCGCCCATTTCCTCTATTTTTCCTTTGTTCATCACTACCATGCGATCGCTCATGAATTTTACAACGGACAGGTCATGTGAAATAAAGATATACGTAAAATCAAATTCGCGTTTTAACTCATTCAACAAATTTAAAACTTGCGCTTGTACGGATACATCCAATGCTGAAACAGATTCATCACAAATGATGAATTTAGGACGCAGTGCCAATGCCCGTGCTATACATATACGTTGTCGTTGTCCGCCGGAAAATTCATGCGGGTAACGGTAAAAATGACTTTCATTCATGTTCACACGTTGTAAAATTTCAATTACGCGCTCTTTGCGTGCCTTGTCATTTTCCAGAATACCATGTACAACCATTGGCTCCATAATGGCCTGTCCGATCGTAATGCGTGGATTCAGTGATGAATATGGATCCTGGAAAACAATTTGAATATCTTTCCGAAGTTCCCGCATTTCTTTCGCCTTGAGTTCGGTAATACTTTTTCCGCTAAATATGATAGAGCCTTCAGTAGGTTCTATCAGGCGCAAAATGGTTCTGCCCAAGGTAGTTTTTCCGCATCCTGATTCTCCTACTAATCCAAGTGTTTCACCGGGATATACATCAAAAGTTACGTCATCAACAGCGTGAACATAGTTTTTCGCTCTTCCAAATATCCCTTTGTTGATGGGAAAATACGTCTTTACATTTTTGATCTGGAGTATCGGATCCTTTGCATATAATTTCCGGTGGGCTTCTTTCCGTTCCTCTGCAGTAACAACTAATTTTTCAGTGACTTCAGTAATTGATTGTGAGCTTTCGATCAGTTCTCCGCTATCGTTGGTTTTCATAAAATCAGCAACGGTTGGCAGCCATTTTAATCGTTTGTTCAGTGGCGGGCGACAAGCTAATAATCCTTTGGTATAAGGATGCTGGGGGTTTGAGAATATATCCAATACACTTCCTTGTTCTACAATTTTTCCTTTATACATTACCACCACTTTATCTGCAAGCTCGGCAATGACGCCCAAATCGTGCGTAATGAACATAATCCCCATTTCATGTTCACGCTGAAGCTTAAGCATTAAATCAAGGATAGTTGCCTGAACAGTAACATCTAATGCGGTGGTGGGCTCATCCGCGATTAAAATACTGGGTTTACAGCTCATGGCCATAGCGATCATCACCCGTTGTTTTTGTCCGCCTGATATTTGGTGAGGGTAGCTTTCAAAAATATCTTCAGGTCGTGGCAGTTGCACTTCCTTAAACAGATCAATGGTTTTTTCTTTCGCTGCTTTTTTACTGCATTTTTGATGTAATAAAATAGCTTCCATCACTTGGTCTCCGCAGGTGTACACCGGATTCAATGAAGTCATGGGCTCCTGGAAGATCATAGCGATCTCATTGCCGCGCAGGGTACGCATTTCTTTTTCAGAAAGTTGGACAATATCAACAGGGCCTAACTTCCTGGAGTGGTAAATGATCTCTCCTCCTGAAATTTTTCCCGGAGGATTTGGGATCAATTGCATCACGGACAATGCGGTAACGGATTTTCCTGAGCCTGATTCACCAACAATGCCAATAGTCTCACCACGAGAAAGCGTGAAAGAAATATTATTAACGGCTTTTATCGTTTCGTCTTCAGTACGAAAGTCGGTAACTAAATTTTTAATTTCTAATAACGTTTCCTTTGCCATACCCGGTTGAATTCAAAGAGTGCTAATACCGAAAGCATATCTGTAATAGTCTCCCGCATCTGCGGGATACTAAACAGCTATTGCATCGGCATTTCACCCAATAAATTGGATTAAATTATAAATCCAATTGGGCTAAAAGTACATTTTGTTGAGGAAATATACAAGCGTCCCGACAGAAAGCCTTATATATAGATGAAAGATGGAAAATAGCAGGTTGAATGAAAGAAAGAGCTCTGTTTTACTCTTTATCGGGGTATACCCATAGGGAGATTTTTCCGGGAGCTTTATCAGCAGTGAAATCAGCACTTTCATTGCTAAGATTGATCCTTATTTTACCAAATTTCTCGGATTTTACGGTCCAAACGTTAAATCCCATATGGGATTCACTGGAGCCATAGTTTTTATCGAAATATTTTTTGAATTGATCATAAACAGCCTCAGCATGATCAACATTATTGATGAATATATCGGATTGGATCTCATTTAATCCTTTCTCGTCAAAACTATAGCTGATATTATAAGTCCCTGTAGTATCATTTATTTTAGCTTCATAATACAAATAACCATCATCAGCTTCGGTAAGCCTGGCGCTTTCTTTCGCCTTGATTGAGTCCAATTGATCGCCCAGGCTAAATCCTCTGAAAGCGCCGGTGTCGGCGATCATAACGTTTTCAAATACCGGTCCGTATTCTGCCAATTTTGATTTGGATCCTGGTTCAGTGGTGCAGGAACTCATTCCAATCACGATTATTACAAAGGCAATTATAAGTTGTGTTTGTTTGTATAGATATGACATGTATTTTTTTATAAGTTAAAGATACAAGAAGCCAACAGTTAAGCAACTACAATGTTTTTATCGGTAATTAACTCTTCTCCCATGAAACGCAACAGTAATTGAGCAACTGTTAGTACATCTTTCTGACAATAGGTAACAATTCGTTCCAGATTTTTTTCTTCCCAATATACACGGGCCACATCGCTGCCATCAATATCATCTTTAGGAGTAGGAATATTAAATACAGCGGCTAATAAATTCAAAGAAGTATAATTTTTATAGTCGCCGAATTTCCACAATTCCATAGTATCTAAATGGCAAATTTCCCAGGGTTTTTTACCCGCAATGCTAAGTATTTTTGGGAGCTTAATACCATTGATAAGCATTCGCCTGCAAATGAACGGAAAATCAAATTCTTTTCCATTATGAGCGCATAGCAAATGCTCTTTTCGGTTATAATGTTTACTTAATAATTCAGCGAAGTCTTTCAAAATTTGTTTTTCGTCATGCCCATAAAACGATTTTACACGAAATGACTGATCATTATATATTCCGACTGAAATGCAAATTACTTTCGCGAATTCAGCATAAATACCGGCTTTCTTGTATTGCTGTTCAGGAGTTTCAATAGTGCTGTACCGGAATTTTGTATCCCATAAGGGACGAATACCCGGATCAAGGTCTTTGTAATTATATACCAGCGGCGCGGTTTCAATATCTAAAAATAAGATATTGGAAAGTTGTGTGTTTTCGAACATAAATTTTCTTATTTGATCATTACTCCTTTTTTATTTATCAAAGGTATATTAATAAAATTTTCCGGTGTGATGCTTTCTGCAAGAAAAATATATTTTTTATCATACATAACTTTATTGAGGTAAAAGCTTACCCAATATTCATTATTCAAACCAAAAACGGTTTCAACAATGGGCTCGATCTTTTTAAAACTGTTGGCATTTACTTCATCCAAAAAATGACGGAGAGTGGATGTTTTCACCTCTTCATCATCAAATGTTCCATAACCTTGTGAGGTCACCAACACACCTTCTATCTTTTGTTTTTTGAGATTTAATAAATATACATTCCATTCTTTTTCTCCAAGATCGTTTTGCTCTGTTACTACTGCAACAGCAACATCTTCAACCAGTGGAGGGGAAATATCTTTCTTCATTTACAAATTACAAATCTATACGAATTTTACAAATAGAATAAAATAGTAGACAATTTATCAGCAAGTTTGAGTACAGATAATAAATGAAAAAACAAATTTTCGGATCTGTGTTTATAAAAAAGGACATGAACACTAATATCCTAATGACTAATTAACTAATGACCATTTACCAATGACTATTTCCCATACATTTCCAATGCAGCATCCAGGTAATAAAATAAATCGGATGGAGGTAAGTTCACTCTTGCTTTTTCACGTTTTTTTCCTAAACGAACTACCACCATTTTTTTATCCGGGATACATGCAATGTATTGGCCTAAAATTCCTCGTGCATAATAAATATAGTGGCCTTTATAGTCGGGAATCAGCCACCAGGCATAACCATATTGGATATTTTTATTCCCATCGTCTGCATATACCAGATCAGCCGGTTTTATGGAATTCAAAACATATTCCGGATTAACGATCTGCCTGGCATTCCATTTTCCCGTATCAAGATATAATTGTCCGATACGCGCAAAGTCACGTGCATTGGAATTAAAACAACAATACGCTTTTTCCACTCCATTTTCATGATCAAGGCTCCATAATGCTGTATTCTTGGCACCCAAGGGTTTCCAAAGTTTCTCCGACATATAATCACTAAGGTTTTGTCCGGTAGCTTTTTGAAGAATAAAAGCAAGCAGTTCAGAATTTCCGCTCAGGTATTTGAATTTTTTTCCGGGTTCTTCCACAGCTTTATAACTATATGTAAGTTCTGTCAGATCATCGCCATAATAGGCTTTTGCAGGGTATGCGAGCGGACTCACATAATTCTCATCAAAATCGATTCCGGAACTCATGGTAAGTAAATGTTTGATGGTAATTTTTGCTTTTTCACCATCTTTAAATTTCGGCAGGAAATCACCCACCGGCTGATCTACGCTTTTTATTTTTCCTTCATCAATAGCAATCCCGATCATAATTCCTAAAAATGTTTTTGCTACTGAAAAAGAGTTTGTTTTTGAATCTGCTCCATATCCATCCCAATATTGTTCATGAAGTATGGAATCATTTTTGATCACCAGAAATGCGATTGTTTTTAATTCGGAAAAGTGTTTATTGAGCTCATCAGAAATCGTTTTGCTGTTATAATTTTTTGAAATGGCCCATTTTTGCTCAGTTCCGGCTTTTACTTCACGGTTGCTGAATATTGGATACTCATCGGCACTTGGTCCTGAACGGCCTTTTAGATAAGTATTGGCTATGGCTTTATAGATATATGTTTTGCCTGAAATTAATATGGCAAGGTTTAAGAGCACCAGAATAATCAACAGCCATTTGCCTATTTTTTTTATGATTCTCATTGGGCTTAATTTATTTCAAAAGTAATCAAAAATGGTTCAGGTTTTAAGAACAGATAATTGTAAATTTGTACCTCACCCCTGGCCCCTCTCCCTTGAGGAGAGGGGTAGAAAGAAGTAATGAAACATTTTTCTGATAAAATTATTGTTTGGTACAATAAGAATAAGCGTGATCTGCCCTGGAGAAATACGACAGATGCTTATCTGATCTGGCTTTCGGAAATTATTTTACAGCAAACCCGTGTGGATCAGGGGATGAACTATTATCTGAAATTTGCAAAAGAATTTCCCTCGGTAAAACATTTGGCAAAAGCAAATGATGAAAAGGTGATGAAACTATGGCAGGGCTTGGGTTATTATTCACGTGCACGTAATCTGCATACTACTGCTAAAACCATTACAGATAAATATCAAGGTAAATTCCCAAATAAATATGCTGATATTTTATCCTTAAAAGGCGTTGGTGAATATACGGCGGCAGCTATTGCATCTTTTGCATTTAACAAACCTCACGCTGTTGTGGATGGGAATGTATATCGTGTATTGGCACGGGTTTTTGGAATAATAACTCCTATTGATAGTACACAAGGGAAAAAAGAATTTTATCAATTAGCCAATCAGCTCATCAATAAAAAAGAGCCGGCGGCACATAATCAGGCCATTATGGAGTTGGGGGCAATACAGTGTAAGCCTGTTAATCCTGATTGTTCTGTTTGTGTTTTAAATACCATGTGTTTTGCATATTTTAAAAAACGTGTTACGGAATTCCCGGTTAAATCCAAAACCACAAAAGTCAGGAACCGTTATTTTAATTACGTTGTGCTGCACTATAAGGGAACCATTGCTATAAATAAACGCGGAGAAAAAGATATCTGGACCAATTTATATGATTTCCCTTTAATTGAAACAGCAAAAGAATTTAAGGAGGAACAGTTTTTAAGATCAGCCGACTGGAAAAAGTTTATCGGTAAAACAAAATTCACCGTTAGGTCAGTTTCTTCGAGTTATAAACATGT
>JBQTHQ010000136.1:0-5676 GCA_052389695.1 Bacteroidota bacterium
TAGCAGTAGGATTAGCAGTAACAGAAGTACCCGTACCCGAGCTAAGGCCTGTAGCAGGGCTCCAGGTATAGGTGTTTGCACCACTTGCAGTTAAAGTTGTAGAGTTACCATTACAAATAGTAGCAGCAGGAACAGTAATGGCTGGTTTAGGATTTACGGTAACTATTGATGTAATTTTTGCAGTACAACCAGCAGCTGATGTTCCTGTTATTGTATAAGTAGTTGTAACAGTAGGGCTGGCAATTACACTTGACCCTGTTGTTGTGTTCAAATTCGTTCCGGGACTCCATAAGTATGTATTTGCTCCGCTAGCCGTTAAGTTTGCTGAACCTCCTGTACAGTAGGATGCAAAATTTACTGTTAATGTTGGAATATCAGGAGGAGAGGAAATGGCTATCGTTGCTGTTTTAGTACAACCACATCCATCAGTTACAATACAAGTATAATTTCCTGCACTTAAGCCGGTAACTGATGATGTTGTTCCCCCGGTATTCCAACTGTATGTATAGGGAGTAATCCCATTAGACGAGGTTACACTGGCAGAGCCGGAGCTGTTACATGTTGGATTTGTTCCGCTTATAGCAATGGTTAAAGGTAAAATGCAGGCGCCATTACATGCTTTGGGTGTAGTTTGTGTTGGTGATTCAGATGCCCATGTTGCCGACCCATCTGTAACTCTTTTCCAGCCTTGCCCTAACCCACCGGTAGAAGTACCGGCATATTCTATGCCTGCAATATTTTTGGCAAGAGTTGGGTTGATAGTTGACCCGCTACAAGCGCAAGGAACAGAAAAACGACTGTTTAATGCATTATTAAAAGCTTGAGCAGTAGTCAAAGCCCCGGCATTTGTACTCGACCAATATACTGCATCTATTACTGTTCCGTTAGGCGAATACAAGCCAACCCAACCAGCACCATTTACCAAAAGCCAACGGGTTCCGCAATAATTAGGAGAATTTTGTGTATCAAAATCTTTTGGAGTGGCATTTGCTCCCCCAATAACAATAAAGCCCAATGGAGGAATAATTGTTCCTGCAGGAAAAACAAAAGCTCCATAAACAGGTACAGTAGTGAAACCTGAAGTTTGAGATTCGTCAGACCCTATTATCCAGCAACTAATGTCGATTGGCGTGCAAGGGCTGGGATTATAAAGTTCAATCCATTCTGCTGTTACAGCGGCATTTGCATCATCATGCATTGAATTTGCCGGATCAGTGGTGGGAGAGAAAAATATTTCATTTATAACAACCTGGCATTGGGAAGTTACTATAAAAGGAAGTAAAAGCAACAGGAGTATTACAACCGTTTTTTTCATTTGAAATTATTTTGTTTAGCATTAATTTTCAAATAAAATTCGGAACAGGTTGAGACATTAAAAAATAAAAAATAAAAAAATTGAAATTTCGGAGGAATGGAAATTTTAATTGAGAAGTCTATTGTTAAAGGGTTAGATACGGTCTAAAATATAATTGGAAGGGCGGAAAATATAATATCATCTTTAAGGTCTGATACCTATTTATTTTCCGCCTTCAATATTTAAATCCAGGAAACCTATTTAAGTCCTCAAGCTTATTTTTTTACAAGCTTTCCAAGACCAGCGATAAATACCTTATTTACAGTAGGAGGGTTTCCTTTGTAATATATTACACCCATTCCTGCAATATAGGCTGTCAAAGAGTTTGAAGCATACACTTCACTGTTACCAACTCCTAATAAGCCTACGATACAATCTTTAGTAATTAGGTTATATCCGCGGAAAGAGGCCAAACCGTTTGCATATAAATGAAGTTTAGAAGTGTTACCTGAAAAGGTATAAGGCCCTGCACCATTGGATACAACAATAATGGAATCACTTGCAGCCATATTTAAGTTCATTTTGGAGAGTCCATTTCCAACGATTACAATATGATCCAAATTTAAAGATGAAGGCGCAAGAATTTCCGATGAACCATTAGCTATTAAACTATCTAAATCAATAATTGAAATTGTAGCTTCTCCGGCTCCCGAAATAAAAAGTGTCCCATTTACTAGTGATGTAACTATACTGCCTTTTACTGTATCTAAATTGTTAATCGCACCTGAAATTAAATTTACTTTGCACAATCCGCTTGTAACAATGTTGTGAAAAGGCTGAGCAGTAGGCGAAGGATTTTGTGGATTAGGGCTAGGTGAAGGACTTTTAGAACAGCTTGTCCATAAAAAAATACTTATAAATACTAATGTTTGGAATTTGAAATTTGTTTTCATGTTTTCTGTTTTTGAATTAATAAAATCTTTAATTGCGTATAAAATTACTCAGCCATGTACCGCCTTCTAAAATTTTAAAAAAGTAAAATAGAGATTTCGGGACAATAGAAATATCGATAAAATGACCATTATTAGACAGTTTTGAATGATTGAATATGTATTTTGGAAGCTAAAAAAATAAAACTAAATAAGACCTCAAAGACCAGAATCATTGAAATCTTTAAAGTGTGCGTCAATTTATCCGCCTCTGTTAAATAGGCCAAACCACTAGGCATTAAGCGTTTAAATGGAACGCGCACTCAAAATTAAGCCCACAAAATAGTGAGTGTGGAAATATATTAAAAGAATAAAAATGCGTAATTGAAATTCCGAAGGAGTATTAAAATATATTAACCCTTTTATAATAAAGTAGTTAGCGTATTTTAAATTGGAATTTTGGAAGTCGAAAAATAATATTTATTTTTTATTGAAAGGACTCAGGTTTATTTTCTAAAGATATTTTCAATACCTCTATGTAATCAGTCTTCTCTAACTTGCTTTTTATCCATAAGCGATAATCCAATACTGCGCCAAATGCTTTCCCGGTTTCAAAATCAATTAATTTTTTGTCCCTCGATTCCAGTTTAGTTAAAAAATTTAACATCTGTTTTCTTTTTTCAGTAACAGATGTAGTCGTAATCACTTGTTGAAGAAACTCTATAAATAAATATTCCTGGTTTTGCTCTTCTCCTCTTCCTTCCATTTCTTTTTTTAATTTAGGAATTAAGTCCTCAATCTGATCATATTCCTCCAATTCGTAAAGGCAGCGAAGGGAAAAACTCATCACCATTCGATGATCCAGGCGATCATTGTAAGCTTTTTGAATTTGTTCAAATGCTTTATCATATTGTTTGTTAATATAAAAAAGAAAGGAAATCCCTAAATATGTCGAAACTAAATGTTGTGGATTCATTCCCTGTTTTTTTACATCAAACTCTTCCGCCACATCGTTATAATATTGTATCCCTTTTTTATTATTTAGCGTACACATATAAAAAAGGATATGGAGTTTAACAGAAAATAAAAATATCATTACTTCTTCATATTTATAAGTTTTCCGTGCAGACTCCATTCTATTTAAAAAATATTCTGCTTTATCATCTATTCTGTTTTTAAGAAAATAAAAGGATGCATTGTGAAAAAAAAGAATACACATAACCATATTATGTTCGACTAAAATTTCTTTGTTTTCATCAAAAACAGTCTCGAATTTGGTAATTATTGGAAAAAGATCCGAGATGGGGGCATTACAAGACCCTTTAATGAACAATAAGTTTGATAGTTTTAAAATATTGCCAAAAATGGAATGAGGAACATATTTATTTCCTAAAAGAGGTGAAGATAGCAATGGTTTTAAGTTTGAATAATTGCCATTGTAGAATTCAGGCGCAAATTCTACAGATTTATCATCCAGATAAGAATATTCAATAATCTCATTATAAGCCTCCCAAATTTTTCTTTGTTCAAGATAATTTTCATGAGACTTATTAAGTTTTTTTTTGTCATGAAAAAATTCCCGGATATATTTTTTGGTATATGCGATCTCTAATAATAATAAATGTTTTTCGTATTTTAACGCTAATTCATGCGCGTTGTCCAGCACTTTTAAAGCGTCCTTATAAAGCATTTTAGAAAACAGGATTTTGGAATAGCTAATGGATTCATTAATTTTATTGATAACAGATGATCCCTTGGAATAAGCATTTAATGTTTTAAGGATCATTTGGTATAAGTATTTTTTACTGGAAGAAAAATTATTTACCAACTCCTTGTTTTTTAACTTTTGCTTTATTTCTTTTTCGTTGTATTGAGATTTTTTTTCTATCGTATCAAACAACAGAAGGTATAATTTATTTTCACTGGTGGCGCTGTTTGAAATAGTTTTTTTAAAATACCCTTTTTCATTAGGAGACATGGCTTTTATAAGCCTGAATAATTTATCCGTTGATTTCATTATTGAGATAATATAAGTTGCTTTTAGATAAGAACAAATGCATTAGCATAAAATTTTTAAGTCATTTCTATAATTTTCTGCAAAAGACGCAAAAATGCCGCTAAAGGTTGCATTATTTTAGATATCGCTAACCTAAGGCAATTTATACAAAAATACTTCAATTAAGTTATATAAGTTATAGGTTGAATTGTGTCGCTGATTTTTGAATACATGAATACCATTTTCTGACGGGCTATGTTGAGCATATTAAACGACAGCATCGCTTTTTGAAAACAATAAATTTTTCATCAACTCAACAAACTTTTAGTAATAATGCAGCATTTAACCTGTATCCTAATCCGAACAATGGGACAATGCACTTAAATTATACATTGAGAAATGAACAAAAGGGAGTATTCGAAATTTATGATCTGCTTGGTAAAAAACAGGTAGAATATCAATTACAGCAAAATACAAGTTCAGTTACCATAAGTGAAGCAATGCTGAACAATGGTATCTATTTTTATAAGATACTTGTAAATGATAAGCTGGTTGCCACTGATAAACTGGTAATCGTGAAATAATTTTAAACAATTAAATAAAAAGCCCTTGCATTAATTTTGCAAGGGCTTTGTTTTTATGATAATTCCATTATATCTCCATTACTTCCAGATTACTTACGCATTACATCTCCATTACTTACGTATACTTATCACATGATTTTTTCTGTATTCCCAAAGTGAAATTTTTTAATCAAAGTTGAATAATCTGATAATTTACGACACTTTATTAAGCCTTCTTTCTTAAAGCGATAACTAACTTTTTATCTCATCATACTTTTACCCCGATGATGAGAGTAAATTCAACAAGTTGTAAATCAGCCCACATTTCGGGCAATTTTAGTATAGATGATTCCTAATCTTGCGTTTACAGCCATTACAGGGATGAGTAGTATGCACATTCTGTTTGGAATGTGCAAGTCCATTCGGCTTTATCTGCCGGAGTGAAAAACTATTGCCCCGATTAGGCGGATATTCCCTGAAAGGTATGCAAATTCAAACAGTTCTTTGAGTTTGATGGGTTGCATTGCCCAATAATTAATAATAAAAACTAATTCGAAACAGGAAGAAAAGTAACGAGATGGAAAATATAACACCAAGTAATCCCAATAAGGAAGAATTAACAATTGATAAACTGAAAAAATTTAAGGGACTGGAAGATTTAAGTGATGAACAAGCACAGGAAACACTATTCTGTATTAAAACATTCAGCAGTATTCTTTATGAATTTATAAATGAGCAGGAAAAAATTAAGAAAGAAAAAAAGCAATCTGAAATAGAAACCAATCAACAATTAAATATAGCAGCATGAAAACAGATGTTTTAATGACCTCAAAATTTGGACGAATGCCGAAAGCGCATGCATTCATGAGGAATGATAGCCCTAATGTAGTTGTT
>JBQTHQ010000137.1:0-4725 GCA_052389695.1 Bacteroidota bacterium
GGTTGTAGCATTTGTTTACGTGCCGACACTATTAATGGTAACTGTGCCAAAAGTGAGATCATTAGCGAAGGTTCCTGAAATATATACATCTCCATTTTTATCAAATTCTACGGAATTTGCCTGATCCTGGTATTCGCCAACGGCAGTGGCAGTCCATTTAAAATTACCTGCTGTATCCATTTTGGTTACAAAAACATCCGACCATGATGTGCTACTCCCTGGATATGTATTTGTACCTACGTATAAAGTTCCACGGTAATCACCTGTAACCAGCAGATCCCCATCTTTAACTTTTATATCGTGCCCGGTACTACCATAATATCCAGCAATTGTTTTAGTCCATATACAATTTCCATTGGGGTCGAATTTTGCAGCGAAGCAACATGAACGGCCTGCTGATCCAATTGGTTTGCCATCAAAATAACCTACATTACCTATAAAGCCTGTTAGATAAGAGTTGCCTGAAGAATCAACAGCTACCCCAAATCCTTTTGCTTCGCTAGTGGTATTGCCTGCAGATTTTGCCCATAGACAAGTGCCTAAACTATCATATTTGGCTAAAAATATGTTTCGGTTATTATAGGCACCCAAGCCAATTATTTGATGTGTTCCAAAGTTTGCCGTATCGGAATAATCTCCGGTTACATACGTATTACTCTGCATATCACATGCAACCGCTCTTCCCCAGTCAGCTTGCTTGCCTCCATCTCGTTTCACCCAGACTAAAGTTCCGTTATTTCGGTATTTAGCTAAGAACATATCTGTTTCACAACATGAAATAAATGGAGGTGATTGTATAACAGCGCCAGATCCAAATGTGGAATTTCCTTTTACTCTGCCGATAACTAAAACATTGCCTGGTTTATCAGTAGTTATATCCCAGCAATATTCATTTCCTCCCGGGCGTACCGTTTGT
Organism: Bacteroidota bacterium; assembly: GCA_052389695.1. Taxonomy (GTDB): domain Bacteria; phylum Bacteroidota; class Bacteroidia; order 2-12-FULL-35-15; family 2-12-FULL-35-15; genus 2-12-FULL-35-15. The sequence goes on from JBQTHQ010000137.1 coordinate 917, forward strand.
ATCCAATCCCAGGTTTGGGCGTTTAGATTAGATGCTAAGCAACTTATAATCAGGAATATAGAAATAAAGTTTTTTATTATTTTTTTTATTGAATACATTTGCGAGTGGATGAAAACTTATGTTAAAAGTACATAAAATGAATCAATCACCAAAAAAAAATCCAAAGATCAGTATTATAACACCTTCATACAATCAGGCTGATTTCATTGAAAAAACAATTTTATCAGTTTTAGATCAGGATTATCCGAATGTAGAGTATATTATAATTGATGGTGGTAGTACTGACGGCACTATTGATATTATAAAAAAATATGAACCGCGGATCCATTTTTGGGAAAGTAAAAAAGATGAAGGTCAGAGCCACGCGATAAATAAAGGACTCTCAATGGCTACCGGCGAAATAGCAACATGGTTAAATTCCGATGATTATTTTTTACCGGATACTTTAAAAAGAGTTTCTCAGATATGGCAACAAAAACAGTTTAATTATTTAGTTGGCAACTGTTATTTCGTTGATGAAAATGGCAACCAATTAAATATTCAGGTAAAAAGTAAATTAATAGAAAATCATTATTTTTTACCCTGTTCAAACGATTGTATTATAAATCAACCCGCTTCCTTTTTCAGATTAAAACTTTTTAAAGAGCTGGGTCCCCTGGATCAAACACTTCATTATGCGATGGATGTGGATTTTTGGCTTAAAATAGCTGCACATAATTATAATTTTGACTATGTCGATGAGTACTTTACTAACTTTAGAAGGCATCAGAATACAAAAAGTGCCATAGGAAACATTCAATTCATTGAGGATACGTTGAAAAGCGACTTTTTTACTAAAAATCTGGCTATAATTAATCCAAGGTATTATAAAAAAGCAAAAAAAAAATGTATTGATTGTTATTTATATAATTTGCGGCTGGAGCACTTTACATTAACATTACTTGAAGCGGTAAAAAGATATTTTTTCACCGAGCCTTTTATTACAATGAAGCATCTTGCATTATACGTTATTACCAAGATTCAACTGTTTCTGAGTAAAAAGCTTAAAACTGTTTTTTAATCTGATTTACTCTCACATAATTTCCTTTTTTACAATTTCAGTAAACGTCTTTCCAAACTTTAAAACATTATTATCATAATCATTAATAGTTTTCGTAGGAGGATTATTGAGGAATGTTCTCATAGTAGCAGCTAATTGATCAATATTCACAGGGTTGAAAAACGTAACATTATTTAATAATTGTTCCTGATGTACTTCAATATCAGAAGCGATAATGTACTGCTCCATTGACTTCGCATCCTCAATTACAGTGCTCCAGCCTTCGAATAAGGATGGTTGTATTATACATATTGAATGATTCATTAATTGTAGTTGATCCTCTCTGTCTATAAAACCAAGGAACTTTACATAATCCTCAATCATATTATCTGTTATATATTTTTTTAGTTCAGAAAAAAAATAAGGATTTCTGTAATCGGATTCTTTACCGGAAAATATTACCAGCATATTATCCTGGCCTTGCTCATTTAAATTTTTAATTGCCTTCAAAATAGTAATGTGATTTTTATGTGCCCACACCTGGTTAGGGCAAAAGAAATAAGGCTGATGAATATCGTATTTAGAAAATAATAAGTCCGTAGGGATATTTTTGTAGGAAGGATGCGTTACTGCGAACTGTAAAACATATGTTTTTGATTTTGAATGTGGATATAAAGTTTTAAAATGTTTTAATGCATTGTTGCTGCTAAAAACAATAGAACAGGAATTATCCGCCAGCATTTTTTGATGCATTTTACGTGTTGAAATTTCTTGTTCCGAAAAAAATTGAGGTAAAAAATGTTCCTGGAAATCTGGTATCCAAAATAATTTATTTTTAACTTTAGAAAAATAAACATGCTTTGTAGAAGGAAAAAGCAAATCAAGTTTGATTTTTAACCGTTTATAAGTCTGTTCTCTGTAAAAAATATTTTTTCCGCCGAAAACGCGTTTTATCTTATTAACAATTCGTTCAAATAATGTATAAGATACCCAAAAATCTTTCTCATAAAGCTGATGGAATTTTAAATAAGGATAAGATGTTTGTTTTATCATGTTGAGCTCATCCGAAGAATATGATAAAATTGTCAATTCGGGTTTGTTTTCATCGCTTTGGAGTTTTAATGCATGAATTAAATTCAGAATATAATAAGCACCTGCAACCCAATCTTTATTATAACTGTAAATAAGTCCTATTTTAAGTCTTTTAGCCATTGGCAATAATTTTTTATGCCTTCAGAAAAGCTGTATTTTATTTTGTATCCAAGCGACTGTATTTTTTTTATATCCGCTTTCCAGTTGAGAGGATCTCCTGGTTTTTCTTTTCCTGAAAATGTTATTTTTCCGTTCCATTTATATTCCTTTATAAACAGGTTCACAGCATCCTTTATATAAATTTCTTCTCCATTAGCTATATTGTATATTTCTCCTTCAAACTTTGCTTTTTGTATGATTATATTTACTATTTCCACTAAATCAGAAATATAAATAAAGTCTCTTGATTCCATACCTGAACCAAAGAGCTGAATATGAACTGACTCTTTAGTCTTACTATACAGATCCCAGAATAATTGCTTTCTCAAGCCCTCGCCATACGCTGAAAATACTCTTAAGCTACAGGTTTGTAAATGAAAAAACCGATGGTATTCCAGCAATAAATTTTCGCTTAATAACTTATGATATCCGTAGGGGGATAAGGGATTTGTTTTCGCATTCTCAGCAATAGGTAAAATGGAAGGGTTACCATACACGGCTGCACTGGAAAAATTAATGAATTTACAGTTAGGTGTATTGTTTTTAATAGCGCCCAATACATTAATTACTAAAGATACATTCAGATCAAAATCTTTTTCAGGAAATTCAAAAGAATAATTTACATGTGCCGATCCTGCAGCATTGATGCAATAATTAAATTTCTGCTTCGAAAATAACTGGTTAAAGTCATTGGTGATTGATTTCAGGGAAATATAGTTAGTATCCTCTGATTCATGTATATCGCAGCCAATAACATCATATCCCAATTCCGAGAGATGAGCGGTGCAGTGTGAGCCGATAAAACCTTTGGAACCTATAACAAGAATTTTCATTTTAGTTTTTTGATGCTAAAAAAGTGTACATCCTTCCCGGAACCTGGTTTTCATCATAAACTTTTCCCAGCTTTCTTTCAACATACCTGGCAGCTATATTTCTGAGAATTCCGATATTGTTAAGAGGACCCAATTTTTTTTTAATGATGGATTGTGCAAGTTTCCGGGTTTTTTCCTCAGACTGTTCTTTTTCGTATCTACTCAAAGGAAAATAATTTATCACATTATCGAAATGTTTGAGTACTTGTTCAATTTTTAATCCTGCCATTGTCATTGCCGACTTATATTCATTAAAGCTGAATGCATTTTCACCTCCATAAAATCTCTGTAAAGGATGGTTTTCCAGAAACCATTTTTTATCAGTTTCATTATGCACAACATGATCCCTTACTGTAATGAGAATGCCGCCTTTTTTTAGAACCCGGGAACATTCTTTTAAAAATTGTTGAAGATCGTGCGCATGGTGCATACACTGCCGGGTATATACAATGTCGAAGTTGTTATCAGGAAAATTTAATTCTTCCGCAAATGCCTGATGTACATTTAAATTATATAACTGATAATGTTCTTTGAGTTTTTTAATAGCTCCTGTACCTATTGTTTCACTGAGATCAGGTTCTATAGCATCAACATGTATACCATGCAAGGCAAATGCTAAAGCACTGATTCCGTTGCCACTGCCAATG
>JBQTHQ010000138.1:0-20047 GCA_052389695.1 Bacteroidota bacterium
GGCGGCCATCTTACGCATGGATCTCCTGTGAATTTTTCAGGAAAATTTTATGTCCCAAGCTTTTATGGTGTTGAAGAAAGTACCGGCCGTGTTGATTTTGATAAGGTTGAAGCAATTGCTGTTAGAGAACAACCAAAATTAATCATTGCGGGCGCATCTTCTTATTCCCGCGATTGGGATTACAAAAAACTTCGTCAGGCAGCTGATAAAGTAGGCGCTTTATTAATGGCAGATATTTCTCACCCTTCAGGATTGATCTCTCGCGGATTATTGAATGATCCATTGCCGCATTGCCATATTGTAACTACTACTACTCATAAAACATTGCGTGGTCCACGTGGTGGTTTGATCATGATGGGTAAGGATTTTCCAAATCCATGGGGCGATAAAACTCCTAAAGGTGAAATTAAAATGATGTCACAAATACTGGATGGTGCTGTATTCCCCGGAACACAAGGCGGACCGCTGGAGCATGTGATTGCTGCTAAAGCAGTTGCATTTGGTGAGGCACTGGAAGAAAGCTATATGAAATATTGCATACAGGTAATGAAAAATGCCAAAGTAATGGCGCAATGTTTTGTTGATAAAGGATATAAAGTAATTTCGGGCGGAACTGATAATCACTGTATGCTGATTGATCTTCGTTCGAAAAATTTAACAGGCAAACTAGCTGAAAACACACTTGTTAAGGCAGACATCACCGTTAATAAAAATATGGTTCCTTTTGATGATAAATCGCCTTTTGTTACGTCCGGATTTCGTGTTGGAACATCGGCTATAACTACCCGCGGATTAAAAGAAAAACACATTCCTAAAATTGTCAACCTGATTGATAAAGTGTTAATGAACCACGATAATGAAAAAGTAATTGCAGAGGTTCGAAAAGAAGTAAACAAAATGATGAAAGCTTTCCCACTTTTCGCTTAAAATTTAACGTATCAGAATTCCCAAAAACTCCCGGACAATTTCCAATATCCGGGAGTTTTTTTTATTAGGATCCCAGCCCTAAAAACCTTTGCATATCTGAAATATTAGATTATTTTTGTATCCGTCAAAATGAGCACAATACATTTATAATTTAAAATCATAATTTTTAATTTCCCGAATGGCCCAAGTAGAATTAATAATGCCTAAAATGGGCGAAAGTGTTGCTGAAGCTACCATAATTAAGTGGTTGAAAAAAGAAGGTGATAAAATTGCCGCAGATGAAACGGTATTGGAAATTGCTACGGACAAAGTAGACTCAGAGATACCATCAACCACAGAAGGAACACTTGTTAAACGATTATTCAATGAGGGTGATGTAGTTCAGGTAGGTAAAGTCATTGCAATCATTTCTACTGATGCTGTAGCGGGTGTTTCAACACAAGAAGTGAAAATACCAACAAAACCGCAAACCGTAACAGTAGAAAAAGAAACTCCCGTTTCCGTTGTTACTGAAAAAAACATATTATCAGGTAAAACCTCTTCCGGCCCGGGCAAATTTTTCTCTCCTCTTGTTCGAAATATTGCAAAACAAGAAGGAATTTCGATGGCTGAATTGGAAACAATTGCAGGTACAGGTGCAAACGGCAGAGTTACCAAAAATGATATCATCGCATATATTCCCAATAAAGGAAAAAATTCTGCAACAATAAGCGAACAAAAAACGATTTCTTCCAACGGAGTCAGTACACACAAACCTGCAGTAAGTGTAAATGCAGGGGATGAGATAATTGAAATGGATCGTATGCGCAAACTTATTGCCGATCATATGGTAATGAGTAAACATACATCCCCACACGTTACTTCATTTGTCGAAGCTGATGTTACTAATCTTGTATTGTGGCGGGAAAAAGTAAAAAAAGAATTTGAAAAACGTGAAGGAGAAAAATTAACTTTTACTCCTTTGTTCATTGAAGCGCTCACAAGGTCCATTAAAGACTTTCCAATGATCAATATTTCAGTTGATGGAAACAAGATCATCAAACGAAAAAATATAAATATTGGAATGGCTACTGCACTTGCCTCAGGTAATTTAATTGTACCTGTGATCAAAAATGCAGATACCCTTAATCTTGTTGGTTTAACAAAAAAAGTAAATGATCTTTCAAATCGTGCCCGTGCCAATAAATTATCACCTGATGATATATCGGGGGGCACCTATACTATTTCTAATGTTGGCTCATTTGGTAATATCATGGGCACTCCCATTATCAACCAACCACAGGTTGCGATCATGGCTGTAGGCATCATCAAAAAAAAACCTGCGGTAATTGAAACCCCAACAGGTGATGCAATAGGCATTCGTCATTTCATGTACCTGTCACATTCGTATGACCACCGTGTAGTAGATGGATCATTGGGCGGGCAATTTGTTAGAAGGCTGGCCGACTATCTTGAACAATGGGATATTAATCGTGAATTTTAACTACTATGAAAAAATATAATTTTTATTTCAGCTTATTCATTTCTATGTTTAACATCTGCTCTGCAAATGCTAACAGTTCACTTGGTGCCGATTATAAAGATATATATAACCAGGCTGAAGGATATTTCATTGATGAAAATTATACAGCCGCTCTTCCTTTGTATCTTAAACTGGATTCGATCGAGAACGGAAATTCCAATGTTAGTTTTAAAATAGGCTATTGTTATTTGAATGCTCCCACTTACAAAAAAAAATCCATTCCTTATTTTGAAGATGCGATAATTAACATAACAAAAAATTATGCACAGGGGGATCTGAAAGAAAAAGCAGCTCCACTTGTTACCTATTATTATCTGGCAAAGGCATATCACTTAAATTATGAATTTGATAAGGCTATTGCGATGTATGAAAAATACAAAGAAACATTAGGAACAGATCCAAAGCTGCAAGCCGAAGTGGCCGATGTTAACCACGATATTGAAACATGCAAAAACGGAAAAGAATTTGTAAAAACACCTAAAAAAGTTACCATCACTAATTTGGGAAAAGGCGTTAACACAGCTTATCCTGATTATTCACCTGTTGTATCCCTTGATGAGCAAACGATGATCTTTACCTCACGCAGAAAAGGGGGCACTAATGATGCAAAAGAACCAAACGGGCTATATTATGAAGATATTTATATTTCACGTTTTAATGAAGAAGAGGAGAAATGGGATACTGCTACTTCAATCGGAACCAGCATTAACACCTACGGACACGAAGCCACTGTTAACTTATCTGCTGACGGTCAAAAATTATTGATCTTCAGGGATGATGGAGGAAATGGAAATTTATACTTAAGCGAATTAAATGGCGCTGAGTGGACTAATCCTCAATACTTGGGAGCAAACATTAATACTCCTTCATGGGAAACTCATGCATGTTTTACTGCCGATAATCGTATTCTTTATTTTATCAGCGATCGCCCGGGCGGCAAAGGCGGACGAGATATTTACAAATGTCTGAAATTGCCAAATGGAGAATGGGGGCCCGCACAAAATTTAGGTGATACCATCAATACAAAATACGATGAAGATGGTGTGTTCATTCATCCTGATGGAAAACAAATTTCTTTTGCTTCAAAAGGTCACAATTCGATGGGAGGTTTTGATATTTTCACTTCTTTCATCGATGATGAAAATGGGAACTGGACTGCACCACAAAACATGGGATACCCTGTAAATACCCCAGATGACGATGTATTTTTAATTACTACAGCTGATGGCAAGCGCGCATTTTTCTCATCTGATAAAGAAGGTGGTTTTGGGGAAAAGGATATTTACATGATAACGCTGCCGGAGTATGAGCCTCGTGGAGTTGCTGCTTTAATAGGAAAGATCGTTAATAATACTGATGAAGATATTAGCAATAATGAAATAAAGATCATAGATAAAAAAACCGGCGAGGAGATACAGGTACTTAATGCAAACGGTATCACCGGAAAATATGGAACAACTTTAACAGATGGCCGTTCTTATAAAGTAAGTTACAGTGTAAATGGAAAAGAGTTCTTTAGTGAAATCATAGAAGTACCAAGATCAAAAGAATATCAGGTTGTTAAACGTGAAATTCCATATGGTGTTCTGAATCACCTTCCAAAATGCGATCCAAAATCAACCTATGAGCAATTTTTTAAATACAATGAGAAAGGTACTAACCCTGAATCCAAAAATTTTCAAGCATTTGTGTCTGCTTTAACTGATTGTCTAAAAGCAAATCCTTCAGCTGTAATTGAAATTGAATCAAGCGCATCTTATGTTCCCACAAAAAAATACAAAGACAACAAACAACTGGCAAAAGTAAGGGCTGAGGATGCTAAAATGCAGATCATTGCAGTGATGGAAAGACAACAAAAAGTAATAAAAGGATCGCAATTGGTTTTTAGTCCTAGCAAATTATTGGTTCAAGGACCTAAATATAAAAAAGATCCCACAAAGGCAAGTATATATGAGCCCTACCAGTATATTAAAATAAGACTTGTTTTAAAAAAATAATAAAAACTCCCGAAATATTTCGGGAGTTTTTATTTCAAATTATTTTTCTAATTGTCTTAAAAATAATTTTAAGGTCGGTGCCAAGGCTTTGCTCTTCAATGTATTTGAGATTCAGTTGTAGTTTGGCTGGCATTATTTCATTTATATAAATCTGTTCCGGATTTTCAACACTTCCCAATCGTTCATTTTCATTACTATATTCAATACTGGCATAATCTGTAATTCCTGGTTTTACAGACAGTACTTTTTTTTGTTCTAAAGTATACATATCTACATACTTTCTTACTTCCGGCCGGGGACCAACCAAGCTCATATTTCCTATGAATACATTTATTAATTGAGGAAGTTCGTCTATTTTAGATTTACGTAAATAATAACCCAGTGAAGTAATTCGATCATCCCTATCCCCTATTGTAAGCAAACCTGATCTATCTGAATCTGATTTCATAGAACGGAATTTGAAAAGATGAAAATCTTTCTCATTTTTCCCAACTCTTATTTGCTTATAGAATACACCGCCCTTTGAATCCAAAAGTATCAGCAATCCTATCAGAATGAATACCGGAAACAAAAGCAGTAACCCTATGAAAGAAAAAAATATATCAAAAAGTCTTTTTTGCATTACAGCCCTGTTTTCTTGGAAGAAAAACAATTATGAATTAATAACTTTATGTACTGATGAAACCACTGCATTGATAACTATTTTCACTAAATCATCTTTCAGATCATAAAACACTGGCAAAGAAATTTCGCGTGAATAATTATCAAATGCCACAGGATAATTTTTAATATCATATCCTAAACTTTTATAAAAGCTCATCATTGGTACAGGAATAAAATGCACGTTCACAGAAACATCACAATTGAAAATTTCCTGGATGATCGCATCTCGTTGTGCTTCTGTTATTCCTTTAATTCTCAAAGGATATAAATGATAACAGGATGTTTTATCTTTTGTGTGGTACTCAGGCACTTGTGCCCAGGATTGCTTTGAGAATATTTCATCGTATTGTTTAAAAATACGTTCACGCACTTTTAATGTATCGTTATCATAGCGTTCGAGTTCCACTAAACCAATAGCGGCCATAATATCTGTCAGGTTACATTTATAACCGGCTTCAACAATATCATATCGCCAATTACCCTTCTGAGTTTTTGCAAGAGCATCCTTATTTTGTCCGTGTAACATAGTTATGCAAAGCGATTTATAAAGCTCCTCATTATCAAATGGCGGAGGCAAATTTAATGCGACAGCACCACCTTCAGCGGTAGTTAAATTTTTTACTGCATGAAATGAAAATACTGAAACATCTGTTAAGGATCCTGTACGTTTTCCTTTGTACCATGCTCCAACTGAATGCGCCGAATCAGATAAAATTAAAACCCTGCCCAGTTTTTTTTGTTCTTCAGTTCGGGGATTGAATTTTTTTTTATGTTTAATTACCAATGTATTTATTTCATCATAATCGCATGCATATCCGGCAAAATCAACAGGCATAATTACTTTAGTTTTTGAAGTAATTGCTTTTTCAATATTGGCAACAGAAATATTAAAGTCAGTTGCGTTTACATCTACAAAAACCGGAGTAGCTCCGCAATGAATAATCACATTTGCCGTTGCAGTATAAGTATAAGCAGGTAAGATCACTTCATCACCTTCCTTTACACCAAACCAACGCAACATGATTTCAAGTCCGGCTGTTGCGCTGTTTAATGCCAGTGTAGCTTTATTACCACAGTATTTTGTTAACTCCTTCTCAAATAATTTAGTTTTTGGACCGGTTGTGATCCAGCCTGACTGAAGCACTTTAGTTACTTCATCAATTATTTTCTGATCAATGTGTGGTGGTGAAAATGGTATCATTAGTTAGTAAATTTGTTGTTCGTAGTTTGATTTAATCGAAAACAAAGTAAAGAATTAAAGAACGCATAAAACATAACTCCTGCCTGTGTTTCTAACATCGATTCGGTTAAAAAATTTAAAATTATTATCAGTAAAAATAATATATATATAACATTATGTGCTTTAAATGAATACCAAAGAGGAAAAAACAAGCTTATCAACAATAATAAAAAACCTATTAAGCCCAGTGCTACGAATGCCTGATAATATTCATTATGGGCATTTAATTTATGTTCTATAGCCCCTGTCATACCTTTTTTTTTATATTCTTTCATCAGTTCATCTTTTGCATCGCCGGTACCTACACCTATAAACATATTTTCAGAAATTATATTATTCGCAGCTTTCCAAACCAGGATGCGTACAGCAGTACTTTCTATTTCAGCCTGATTGGCATTTGTTTTTGTAACAGCTTTAAAAGCGACATCAAGCCGTTCTGACAGTTCAGGAACAAAACGAAACAGGGCAAATATTGAAATCGCAATTAATATTATTCCTATACTGCCAAATAAGTATTTTTTTTTATTTAATATATAATAAATTAAAAATCCAACATACATTAAAATCAAAATAATGAATCCCATTTTAGAAGATAGTAATACAACGATGAATGAAAAAAATAGGATGACCGCAACCGTAACTTTATTGGAAAACCATCCTTTATAAAGTTGTCCATTCAATACGTTAAGCAATAGCCATGCAATGGCAACATTTATATACATGGAGCTATAACCCGGGTGAATTAAAAACGAAGCAAAGCCTTCATAAAAAAAATTATTTTCACCGGTAATTAAGTGTATATATATTGCCCTTGCAAGCATTATAATACCAGCTACAACACAACCCAATATCAAAGCAATAAAAACATATCTAATTTTAGACGCTTCCATTGGTCGGCTTGTTAAAAAAAGCGGGAACAAAAGTAAAGAAAGCTTTACCTGCACATCAAACAGACCTGAATTTATATTCCGGGTATATAGTAGCCCTATTAAATGCAATAAATAAAAAGAAATAAACAGTAATGAGAACTTATTTTTCAGTATCAGTTGAAATTTATTTCCAAAATCGCCTTCTATCAACCAGTTTATCAACATCAAAACAATGAAAAGAGGCACCAATCGTGCAACAGGCAGAAAAAAAGCAATCAGAATAGCCAGGTAAAGATGTACTGTACTATGAAATTGTCCTCTATTCATCTATTAACGGGTTAAAATCTCATCTTTTTTAATTTCTTTTTGAAAAATAAAAAAATCAATTATTCCTTTTAAATAACCTATGCCATAACTCCAATGCAAAATCACAAATGTGTATACAATATTAAGAACCGCTCTTATGTTGCCTGATTTAGTAAAAGCTGATTTAAAAGCCAGAACAAAATAAGAAAAAAGCAACAACAGATACGTTATTGCAATGTAGAAATGTAAAAATGATAAAAAGAATCCGCCAACCAAATAAAGGACAAATAGTGCAGGAACTAATTGACGCAATGTTGTAACCGTTCTGTGTTTTCTGTTAACATATACTTTCCAATATCCATATTGATAATATTGGCTAAAAAGTTTTTTAAAAGAAGCTCGTACATAATATTTCGCTTTAATTGTTTTTGATAAATAAATTTTAAAGCCGGTTTTCAAAGCTCTGAAACTAAATTCATCATCCTGGTTACGAACAAGATCTTCATCAAAATACCCTGCTTTTTCAAATACATTTTTCTTATATGCGCCAAATGCCACAGTATCAACAAACCCGTCCTTTTCACCGGTTCTGAAATGGGCATTACCAACACCGAAAGAAGATGACATTGCCAATGATATTATTTTGGACCTTTCATCCTCCATTACATTCTCCAATACTCCTCCTACACAGCCAATTTGAGGATCAATATCAAATGCTTTGATACATTCCTCTATATAATCGGGATAAATTTCCGCATGAGCACCTAAAATAATTTTAACATCTGCATCCGATGCTTTAAGACCCATATTAAGTGCGTACTGTGTTGTTTTAAATTTATTTTCAAGAAGTTTAATAAATGAATGTTTCTGAGTAAAACCCTGAATTATTTCAACTGATCCATCATCACTCATTCCATCACAAACAAAAACCTGCAAAAGCTCTTTGGGATAGGTTGTGTTAATAATGGACTGCAAACATTTTGCAATGTATTTCTCCTCGTTACGACAAGGTATTGTGATAGAAACTTTCATTTATACAAGCTATTGTATATACTTATTAATTTCTTTTCCTCTATCCCCCAATTGTATTTTTCAAGCACCACTTTTCGCCCATTTTTACCCATTTGCTCTGACACTTTACTATCAGCCAACATCAGATTAAGTGCATCTGCAATAGCTTGTGGATTTTCAGGATCTACACACACACCACAATTGTTCTTTTCTAAGATATCTCTCCATAGGGGGAAGTCCGAACCTAACACAGGAATAGCAGCACTCATGTATTCAAACATTTTATTGGGCTGCGCATCTATATGATTTGGTAAAGGCAAAAATGTAACAATCCCCACTTTTGATTTTGCCATTATCTTTGCTGCTTCCTGTCTTCCAACATGTCCATATTCATTCACTTTTGTCCAGGAAGGCTTTGCGATCATTTGTTCTCTAAGCAAGGCCGGTGAAAAACCTCCTGCCAGGTTAAGCTTCACTCCTTTAACTTTATCCATCGCATCCATCAAGGATTCAATTCCACGTACTGCTGTTATGCCACCAATGTAACAAATCTCATTTTCTTTTTCCCTCCACTCTGTTTCAACTGAAAGCTCACTTAACAATGGATAATTATTGATATCGATACAATTCTGATTAATTTGTTTGAATCTATTTCGAATAAAAGGTGTTGCAGTCAAAATATAATCCAATCGTTTTGCAACATAATTTTCATATTTCTTGAATAATGCTGCAATAATAGTTCTCAGAAATTTATTGATCCAATATTTTCCTAAGATTTGTTTAGGAACATCTTCATGTGCGTCATAAATCACTATTTTGCCTTTACGTTTCAACTTTAACCCATAAGGTAATAATTCAGGGTCATGAAAATGATAAATATCGGCATCCAGATTTAAGGCTTTTTGGTAAACAATGCGTGATGTATTTAACATTCTGCCAAAACGGTTAGCGATAGAGGCCTCTGCACTTATAATGTTTACTGAATTTAATATTTTAGATACGCAATTAGATACGACAAGAGAAACGTCAAAGCCAGCATTTGCCAGAGAGCTGCACTCCTTGAGAAAAATACGAACATCATCAGCTTTATGTGCTGAGGTAAAATGACAAACCTTTATATTTCTTTTTTTTTGCAAAAATTATTTAAATAAGGCTTTAATTTCAAATTGTTCAGGATAACTAATTAATACAGCGCGATGCTTTCCATGAAGCACAAACATGCTTCCGGCAGCAACTGCCGATGCACCTGCATTTATAGCTTGTTTAAAATGATCTATCTCACCTGCACCACCGCAAGCGATCAGCGGGATATCAATTTCGCCTGAAATACTCTTCACTAAATCCAGGTCATACCCTTGCATCATACCATCCCTGTCAATTGAATTAATCAATAATTCACCGGCTCCGGCCTTATTAATTTCTACCGCAAACTTAGCCGCTTCCATTTTTGTATTATGCGTTCCGCTTTTTATATAGACTTCATATTTCCCCCAGAAATTTTTTTTCACATCCATGCTCACTACTAAAGTGGAACTACCAAACACATCTGCAGCTTCTTTAATAAAATCAATATTTACTGCATTTGAATTGATTGAAATTTTTTCTATACCCAAACTGATCAATTTCCTGATCTCCTCTACACTACTCACTGCACCACCATACCCCAAAGGCATAAAACATTCACCTGCCAGTTGGTATAACATGTCATAATTCGGTTTCCGGTTTTCAATTCCCGAGGTTATATCTAAAACAATTAATTCATCAACTTCTTTTTCATTAAATATTTTAACCGCGTTCAAAGGATCACCAATATATTTAGGCTCTTTAAATTTTACAGTTTTGTACAAACCTGTACCTTTTAACAATAAAACTGGGATGATGCGCGGAGTTTCCATACTACTAAATAGATAAAAAATTTGAAAACAATTTCATTCCATATTTATGACTTTTCTCGGGATGGAATTGAACACCGCATAGATTTGCTTTTTCAAAGCCGGAAACATATTCATTACCATAAATAGTAGTGGTCAGCACATCTTCATTTTTATTGCATTTGATATAGTAAGAATGTACAAAATAAAACCGGGGTTCATTAAACATATCATTAAAAAAAATGCTTGTCTTTTTTTGATATACATATTTCCATCCCATATTCGGGATCTTGTATTTTGATCCTTTTTCAAATTTAAATTTGACCGCTTCGGCATCAAACCAGCCCAACCCTTGCTCCATACCTTCTTCACTACCTTTTGTCATTAGCTGCATCCCTAAACATATACCCAGAAAAGGCACTTTCTCAACCAACGCTTTATCATTTAAAACATCTATGAATCCTGATTTTTTCAAATTGTTCATGCCGGTATCAAATGAGCCGACTCCCGGAAGAATAATTTTTTTTGCTTGTTTAATTTGCTCAATATCGGAGGTGATGATGGCTTCCCCACCAACTTTACGAATCATATTCTTAATAGAACCTAAATTACCACAACCATAATCAATTATTGCAATCATTCTTTAACGTCCTCTTAATTTGTTATACACCTTATAAATAAATCTCAATTTTTTTTCGTCATTCGAATATTCAGTATAGTTTTTTTCAGGTTCCTTCATAATTGCATCAAACTCACCATCAGTAATGTCTAATTTTTTTATTACATATTCTTTGTCTTCTTTCAGCATCCCTTCGGGATATGCCGGCTTTTTCATTTCTTCCAGAGCATGTTCTCTGGTAATTTGACCTGAGCAAATAAGTGTTGAAAGGTGGGCTTTTCGTTTATCAATATGAAATTTTTCGGGAAGAATATATGCCTGAAAAAAACGCGTAAATACTGACTCGTAATGTTTTCCGCCATAATACACCCAACCCAGTTCATCCTGAATTATTTTCATTGCATTGGATTTATCGTACGGAACATAGTTTAACAAACGAACCATTTTTATTCCTTTCATGTAAGTATAATAAAACTCCCTGTTAAAACCCAATAGCGGATAGGTTTTAAATGGCACTTTACCGTACTGATTGTGAATTGCTTTTAGATGTTTTAAATCCTTCGCATTGTATCCCCAACTCTGGGGTAATATTCCTTCTGTTGCAAAATTGCTTCCACTTAAAAAATACTTTATATTGTATTTTGCACATAAACGATACGTTGCCGCCAAAAATGCGTGATCTGTAGGTGTTTCTATATTCGCGACAGATGCTTTTAAAAAGGCCGTCTGCAGATCCCGGAATTCTTCCCAATCAACAACCCATGTTTGATAATCAAAACCAAGTTTTTTAACAATATTTTCAATATTGTTTACGGCTAATTCGGAATTCCAGCCATTGTCAAAATGAAAAGCCAATACTCTTAAGCCAAGCTTTTTTGCTGTATATGCTACATATGAACTATCAACTCCTCCGCTAATACCAACCATACAATCATAATCACTGTTTTTTCCTGCTTCTTTAATCCCGGTAATAATCTTTTGCAGTTCGATATCAGATTTTTTACCATTGTAAATATACAAGGGCGCCAGTTTAAAATATTCTATACAATGATTACAATACCCTTTCTCATCAAAAGTTATCTCATGGTCACTTGTATCCATGATGCAACGTGTACATATGCTATATTCTTTATTAAAAGATCTTTCTGAAGTTGTATCAGTCATTTTTCTTCAACAATGTTTTATAAATTGATATCAATTGTTTCGCCACTGCTTTTTGCGAATATGTATCCAACACTACCTGCCTTATTTCATCTGCCTTATAACTGGTAAAATTATCATAAACTTCTGCCATCGCCAAAAAAAGGTTTTTTTCGTCTGACGAACATAAAACACCTATTTTATCCGAATCAATTATCGATTCCGGTCCACCACTTTTTGTTGATATAACAGGTATCCCGCAGCTCATTGCTTCAATTAAAACCACGCCAAATGTTTCCTTTTTGCTAGGCAGTACAAATACATTTATTTCTTTCATCTTTTCACTTAAGTCTTCCCTTGTTAACCAGCCCAAAAATGTAACATCATTCATTATTCTCAACTGCCTTGACATAGATTTAAGCTTATCTGCATTAGGTCCGTCTCCGGCAATAAGCAATTTCGCTTTTCTACCTGATGAGATAAATAATTTAAAGGCGGCTAATAATAATTGATGGTTTTTATTATCATTTAATATTCCGGCACTTAAAAAAGTAAATACATTATTTCCCTTTGATGATATATCCGGTCGATAAAGCGCTGTATCTACAACATTAGGTACATAATGAAACATAGAATTATATTTTTTATTCAATACTTCCGCAAATTTTTTACTTACTGAAATATTGTATCCCGACTCACGAAAAGCCATCTCCGCATATTTTTCCATTGAGACAGGCACTAAGTTATTCATAAAGCGGAACGAATGTTCCGTAATAACAAAAGGGATGTTGTATTTTTGTTTCAGATATATGGCCATCAAAACAGCTTCATAACAATGTAAATGAACAACATCCGGTTTTCCAAATTGTGCAATATATTTTTCAATTAATCGAACTCCTTTCTTTCGAGCCTGTTTTACACAGTAACTAGGGTATTTAGGAATGTTTATGTATTTGTATAAAAAAGTATTTACCCCGTTTTCATTAAAAGAAGAAAAACCTAATGATAATTTTTTATACCGGATAATTGACTTTACAGATACTGGATTAATTGCAATAAAGCCAACAGCTACACCTTCAGTAACCAGTGCTTCAGCCTGATCTCTGTAAAATATACCATCCAAGGGAACATAATCAGTTGGATAACCTGTAGATAGGATTAAAACGTGCATATTTTTTAATTACAAAGCGCTTTCGTCCGCTTTACGAATAAATTTTATAGCTACATATATTACAAACAGATAAAATACTACCTGGGAAATTGTAAAGCCCCATAATGCGGAATAAACCGTCGGCTTGATAAAATATGCAGCAAAAAAACCAATTCCTACTAATAATAAATGTACCAAATCATATAACAACATTTGTTTTTGTTTACCTAAACGCATATATATAAATGAAAGTGAAGAAGCAACAAACCATATACAAAGCCATACAACCATTATCCGGGCAATTACCATAAGCTCCGACCATTGTTCTCCCAAAAAATAAATAACCCATGATGCAGGTATTAAATAAACGAACAATAAAGGTACAAGCGATATCCAAAATAATTTTTTGGAAAATCGTAAATATGTTTTTAACATTTCATCCTTTGACTTAATTTCAGCTATTTTAGAATAAAACACTTGTGAGAAAGAAACCGAAATAATACCCAAAGCGGCCGCCAGGTAAGTCATTGAAACCCCAATCATACCAACTGTGCTTTTTCCAAAATAATGTAAAAACAAATTTAAATAAAGTACATTTATTAAACTTCCTGCAAATACACTTGGACTTGTAAAAAAAATAAAATTTTTATTTTTTTTTATCATCTCATTACTATGCTTGTTGTTTAGCAAGCTCAATGCCCTTTTATCTGCCTTTAAAAATCTGGATGAAAAATAAATCGCTGAAATTCCGAAACCAATCACTCTTCCAAGCAACAAACCGGAAAAATTAAATTTTAAAATTCCACTTACTAATTTTAATGATTCGGCAGAAAATGTCTGAATTATTTTAGAAGAAGAAATAGTTTTAAATTGTTTTCTTCTATTGAACCAAAATGAAAGTAAGTCGTTTATTCCCACAAACAATATATACAATGGCAGCAGGTATAAATAGTTTTCAATTCGCGGCTCATTAAAATGGTTTGCAATTGATTTTTTAAATAAAAACACCGTTAAAAAACCTAATAATACAATACCTAAAGAAACACGAATGGCACCATAGGCAAGATTGATTGCATCTTTCATTCGTTTTTGAAGAACAATACCGTATTCTAATTTTAAACAAGCAACAGTTGAAAATAACTCACAAAAAGCAATAAATACGGCCAGGATACCAAAGTCGGAAGGGCCGAAGAAATATTTTTGTAATACAGGTAGTGCAATAAACGGAATGGCTTGCGACAGGGCTGAACCGGTAAAGAGGATGAGTACATTCCGGCTAAATTCCGACTCTTTAAATGTTTTAAGCATCAAAAGTTTGATTATTTTCTAATAGATCATCGGTGTATAAAGTGATTAACGAAAGCAGAACCCAATTTATTGGTAAAGGAAGAAAGATACTGTTCGCATTGCTCATAACTGTATAGCACACTAACAAGAGTATTACTTGTAAATGTTTATGTTCAAACCCTGTTTGTTTCACTGATCTATACATACAGATTACGACATAAATAAACAATGTCAAAAACAGGATTCCTATGGCTGCTCCATACTGGGATATGATTTCTATAAACCAATTATGCGGAGAGTCGATAGTCCCCGTTTCATATTGGCCTTTTCCTTCTTTGATATATGCTTTATAGTTCCCTGCTCCCACCCCTACTCCTTTTGATTGTTTAAAAAAATCATACCCGTTCAGGATTAAATTTTTTCGCAAAAGCGTACTAGGCATATGATCATCAGGGGCCAGGCTTGCCTGTTTTACCAAGTCTTCATGCACTCTTATCACCTTGTGAAAACTAAATATTGAGAAAAGTATAAAGCAAATTATTAATCCGAACTTACCTAAGGATAACGCGATCGCTTTTAAGTCTTCTTTATTTTTTTTCTGAATAAAAACAAAAAGAAGTATCACTGCAAATATCACAGAGGTGATTATTCCAAAACGGGATGACAAAATATGAATCAGCAATAAACTACACGCAATAAAAAAACCATTTAGAACAACATTTCTTTTTTTTTGAAGATCTATAATGAAAATTATTCCCGACAAACAAGCATATATTGCAAAGTGATTGGGATTATCAAATGTGAATACCGGAACATAATTTAATTGATGAAAAGGGCTCAATTCATGTAATCTAAGCGTAAAATTACTAACAAGGTGCTTTGCGGTATACATCTCCCATATGGAAACAAACATTACAGCAATGAATACTTTTGTCCAGATATCCGCTAATTCCTGTTCAAATTCCTTAAACCCGTTTTTTATCGAAACAAGAAAAACAAAAGTGCCAATACCGAAAAGTAAATAAAGAATATCTTTATATGCACCTGTTTTATCAATACACCAAAACAATGATAATAACGCATACAAAAGCCAGATAATCAGAAAGAAAAATGTGTATTTAGTAATATCGTTTTTATATAAAACTAATTTTCCAGAGAACAATAGAACTGGCAAACTGATAATCAGGAAAGTTCTGAATGCATCTAAATGAACATGGAACAAATAATAATCCAACATAAAACTACCACCAACAAGCGTGATAATAAATAAGTTCAGGAAAATTAACCGATAATTTTTTACAAAAAAGTGGCTCACGCTTATTTTATGAAGATGTATTTATTTTGCAAAATTAACCGCACGTGTTTCGCGGATCACCGTCACTTTTACCTGGCCCGGATATGTCATTTCCGTTTGAATGCGTTGTGAAATATCAAACGACAATGTTTCCGCGTCTTTATCAGTTACTTTGTCACTTGATACTAGCACACGTAATTCACGACCTGCTTGTATCGCATATGTTTTATCCACTCCGGGATACGATAATGCAAGCGCTTCCAGATCTTTTAAACGTTTGATGTATTGCTCAACTACTTCACGTCTTGCACCCGGACGTGCACCGCTTATTGCATCACATACCTGCACTATAGGCGAGATCAGGGTATTCATTTCAATTTCATCGTGATGGGCGCCAATAGCATTACATACTTCAGGTTTCTCTTTATATTTTTCCGCCAGCTGCATTCCTAAAATAGCATGTGGCACTTCCGGCTGATCATCGGGTACTTTACCAATATCATGCAATAAACCAGCACGTTTAGCCAACTTCACATTTAAACCCAGCTCGGCTGCCATGGTAGCACAAAGGTTGGCTACTTCGCGTGAGTGTTGTAATAAATTCTGTCCGTAGGAGGAACGATATTTCATACGGCCCACCATTCGCGTTAATTCGGGATGTAAACCGTGGATCCCCATATCAATACAAGTACGTTTTCCTATTTCAACAATTTCCTCTTCAATTTGTTTTTTTACTTTTTCCACTACTTCTTCGATGCGTGCAGGGTGAATACGTCCGTCAGTAACTAATTGGTGTAATGATAAGCGGGCGATCTCTCTGCGTACCGGATCAAATCCTGATAGAATAATTGCTTCGGGTGTATCATCTACAATGATCTCAATTCCGGTTGCCGCTTCCAATGCACGAATGTTTCGTCCTTCACGTCCAATGATACGTCCTTTAATTTCATCATTTTCAATATTAAAGATTGAAACTGAATTTTCGATTGCATGTTCAGTGGCAACACGTTGAATGGTTTGGATCACTACTTTTTTCGCTTCTTTATTGGCATTTAGTTTTGCTTCTTCAACAATGTCTTTGATGTGTGACATCGCTTCGGTTTTGGCTTCTGCTTTCAGTGACTCCACCAATTGGGCTTTAGCGTCTTCCGCTTTCATTCCACTAAGTGTTTCCAGTTGATCAACCTGTCTGCGGTGAATTTTTTCTACTTCCTGTTGTTTTGATCCTACCAATTCCAGCTGATGTGTCAGGTTCTGACGTATCGCTTCTATTTCAGCATCTTTACGTTGTACCTGTTCCTGTTTTTGAGATAAGGATTGTTCTTTTTGTTTAATGCGGATCTCTGACTGTTGAACAGCCTGATTTTTTTCATTGATAGCCTTTTCATGCTCGGATTTAAGTTGAAGGAATTTTTCTTTCGCTTGTAGCATTTTATCCTTTTTGATCACTTCCGCTTCGGCTTCCGCTTTTTTAATGATATTATCCGCTTTTTTCTTGTTTATTGCTTTGCTAACAAGAAAAGTAATAAGTATCCCTAAAATTAATCCGCCAAGGGCTGCTGCAGTTATTATGATTATTGGGTTCATCTGTTTAAAAGTTATTAAATGGTTGATAATAAAAATCCCGCTCGAATCTTTCAAAAGCCAAAATATGCTTTTACGGGATGCACTAAAACCGGTACAGGAGATTTTTGTTTACACTGTATTGTTAACAAACAGTAAAACTATGGATTGCTTTCTTTTTTGAGGTAATCGGAAACAAATAAATCGAGCTGGTTGATCACTTTTTCCAGTTCAGGCGATTTTTTAGGAGTGGTCATTTGAGTTACTAATAAATTTAAAGCGCACATGGACAACAAGTCCTGTTTATCACGTACGGAATAATTTTTCTCAAAATCCTTTATTTTATCGTTAATCAGTTTAGCTACCTGTAAAACCGCTTGTTCTTCTTCCTGTGGAACAGTAATAGGATACGAGCGGCCGGCAATTAAAACCTTTAACGATACTTCAGCCATTTTTTATAGTTTCAAGTATAAAGTCTAAAGTCTAAAGTTCTGTATAGAACTTTCTAAATTTTAACTTTAACTGTATTGTTACTTCAAAAGAGCAATGCATTGGTCTATTTCCTGCACAAGCTCATTAATTTTAAGTTTTGTATCTGTAATTATTTTGTTTTGTTCTTCGGTTTTATTTTGTGTAAGTTCTTTATTATTTTTTTCTAATGTTTCAATTGTAAGCTTTTGATCTTTAATTACTTTTAACGCATTTGCATTTTCAGCTGCCAGGCGTTCATTGTCCTTTTTAAGTTGCTGATGTAAAACTACTAATTTTTCAACCTTGCTTTTTATACCACTAATATTCAAAGTTAACTCTCTCATATTCAAACATTTAAAATATATTGTTTCAAGTATTTACAAATATAAGATTCCGTACTTAATTTCCAAAATTTTTTCGTTTTGATTTATGAATTATAATCAAAAGCGGAGCTATATCTAGTGATGCATATTCCTGGTTTATAACCTATAATTCTTACATTTGCACATGCTAACCCGATTGCTTTTATTGCTATTTGCTTTACTTTCACACTCCGGTCTTTTTTCCCAAACGTCCTATCCCATTAAATATTTTCGCTCACCTGTTGATAGTACGCTGAGTCTTTCAGGAAACTTTGGTGAGATCCGCCCAAATCATTTTCATGCAGGTTTCGATATCCGTACTAATAACCGTGAAGGGGAACCCGTTTATGCTGCGGCAGATGGCTATATATCGCGTATAAAGATCAGTTCTTTGGGTTATGGAAAAGCTTTGTATGTAACACATCCCAATGGATACACTACTGTTTATGCTCATTTACAACGTTTCAATAAGAATATCCAGAATTTTGCTCAAAAAATTCAGTATGCAGATGAATCTTTTGAAATTGACACCCTTCTTACCGCTGACCTTTTTCCCGTAAAAAAAGCTGAATTAATTGCCTTATCCGGAAATACCGGTGGTTCAGAGTCTCCTCATCTGCATTTCGAAATTCGGGATACAAAAACTGAAATACCTATCAATCCTTACTATTTCGGATACGAAGTAGCTGATACCATTAAACCAAGGATTACTCAATTAGCTGTTTATCCTATTGGTAATAATGCTTTTATAAATGGAAAACACCAGGTAAAAAAAATAATCCCGCTTTACACAAGAGGAAAATACACTTATTTAAAAACGGATACAGTGAATGTGAATGGAGACATTGGTTTTGGGATAGAATGTTATGATACCGAATTAAGATCAGCCGGAAAAAACAGTGTATTCTCAATTGAATTACAATCGGGTGGAAAACGTGTTTTTTATTATGAACTTGAAAAATTCTCATTCGATAATTCACGATATGTAAATGCTCATATTGATTACGCGGATAAACAAAAGCACAACACTAGAATTCAAAAGTGTTTTCTTTCCAAAAATAATCAGATAGAGATCTATAAGGATGTTTTAAACAATGGGGTCATAAGTTTTACAGATGATTCTATTCATTGGATCAGGTTCATTGTCAAAGATTTTGTTGGAAACCTTACCGAATTAATGCTGAAAGTAAAAAGCTCTTCAAAAAGTGAAATTAAAATGGAACCAACTTCAACTATGGATGTTTGGGACTGCACAAAAGCCAATGAATATAAAAATGAAGAAGTGCAAATTGCTTTTCCTGCTTATTCATTTTATGATGATTTGAAATTCAACTATTTTAAATCACCTGCACTAAAAGGAACTTATTCTTCCTTGCATCATATACAGAATGACCAGACAGCTGTACAAAAAGCGATCACGTTAAGTATTAAAGCCAGTACCCTGCCGGAAACAATTCAAAAGAAAGCATGCATCATATCCGTTGATAAAAAAGGAAAACGTAACTACGAAAAAGGAGAGTACAAAAATGGCTGGGTGATCACACAAACAAAAAATCTGGGAAGCTTTGCAATATCAATTGATACGCTTGCACCTAAAATAAGACCGAATTTTAAAATAACTGATAAAAACAACGTTGACCTGAGAAGATCCAAAATAATTGGAGTGACTGTAAAAGATGATCTTTCGGGGATAAAAAAATACCGCGCAACCATTGATGGCAAATGGATATTGTGTGAATATGACGCGAAACAAGA
>JBQTHQ010000139.1:0-7414 GCA_052389695.1 Bacteroidota bacterium
ATGGCTGATGGCATTTACAACCTACTCAAAAAAACAAATTCCGGCATTATTTTTTCTATCAAAAACCATAAACCTCCTGAGTTACAACTCTCACTTGTTTTAGATTAATTTTGGGGAAACTCCAGAAATTAAAATGGAGTGTTTGAGCATTCATATATAACCCTTACTTTTACAAAAAACAATTTAACAAGATGTTAGAAAATACAGGGCGTACGGAATTAAGCAGCTTAGGTGAATTCGGATTGATAAAACACCTTACCCAGTTTATTGAAATTAAAAATGAAAGCACTGTTAAGGGTGTTGGTGATGATGCTGCCGTGATCGACTTTAAAGGCAAACAAACAGTGATAACTACAGATATGCTGGTGGAAGGAGTGCATTTTGACCTTGCTTATGTGCCGCTCAAACATCTTGGTTATAAAGCTGTTTCAGTAAACCTGTCCGACATCTATGCTATGAATGCCTTGCCAAAGCAGATCACTGTTTCACTTGCTATTTCCAATCGTTTTTCTGTGGAGTCGCTGGAAGAATTATACAGCGGAATGATGCTGGCATGTCATAAACATAAAGTGGATATTGTTGGAGGAGATACGACCTCATCAAAATCAGGTTTGATCATTAGTATCACTGCCTTGGGAGAATCAGATCCGGATGATCTGGTATACCGTGATACCGCGAAGGATGGTGACCTGCTTTGTGTTACAGGCGACTTAGGGGCAGCTTATGTTGGACTGCAATTATTGGAACGGGAGAAAAAAATATTTATGGAAAGCCCTAATGTTCAGCCCGACCTGGAAGGCAATGATTATATTATTGAACGGCAGTTAAAACCCGAAGCCAGAAAAGATATTCCTGCATTATTAAAAAAGCTGGAAGTAAAACCAACCTCCATGATCGATATTTCCGATGGGCTCGCTTCTGAAATACTTCATATCAGTACAAGTTCAGATCTGGGCTGTAATTTATTCGAAGACAAAATTCCAATTGACCCATCTACCTACAACATGGCACGTGAATTTAATTTAGACCCAACTGTTTGTGCGCTGAGTGGCGGAGAAGATTATGAATTACTTTTTACCATTGATCAATCAGACTTCCCCAAAATAAAAGCCAACCCGGATATTTCCGTTATCGGGCACATGACCAGTAAAAAAGATGGGATCAACCTCATCACTAAAGGTGGAACCTCTCATCCTCTTACAGCACAGGGTTGGGATTCGTTGATCAAAAAGTAAACAGTATAATTACAATAAACATCCCCGTTTTTTTGTTTCATCATTATATTAATATCTTTAATGTATAGAATTTGCTGTATGCAAAAGGCAAAATATTTTATTCTTTCCTTATTTTTTATTTTGACAATACTTTCTGGGAATGTTATTGCTCAATCCTATTTTTTTAAAAATTATTCTGTTGATGACGGATTACCATTCATCCAGGTATCCGCTATTTACCAGGATTCCAAAGGTCACTTATGGACCGGCGGTTATGGTGGGTTGAGTAAGTTTGATGGGTACACTTTTAAAAATTATACTCCTGAAAATGGCTTGCTGAACCATTCTGTAACTTCTATTACTGAGGATACTCAGGGGAATGTTTGGATCGGTACAATTGATGGAGTAAATAAATTTGACGGAAGAATATTTACAAGCTATACTATTAAAGAAGGGCTGATCAGCAATGATATCACCTGTATTCTTAGAGACTCCAAAGGAAATTTATGGTTTGGCACTTCAGAGGGATTGAGTAAAATGATGAATGGAACATTTGTCAATTATACAATTCAACGTGGTTTAGTTGGCAACAAGATCAAATGTTTATACGAAGATCGTAATAAAAATATCTGGATAGGAACGGATAATGGAATGAGTTTGTTTGATGGAGAAAAATTTAAAAACTATTCTATAGTGGAAGGGCTTATCGGCAATACAGTAAATGGCATAACGCAGGATAGTATAGGAGCTATGTGGATCGCTACATCCGAAGGTGTAAGTAAATTAAACAACAACAAATTCATTAATTATACTACTAAAGAAGGTTTGTCGGATAATAATGCCAAAGCAATCATTTGTGATAAACGCAATAATATATGGGTTGGAACAGATAAAGGAATAACAAAGATTCATGGCACGCAATTAAAAAATTATGCTGTTGGAAATGAAATGAACAGCAATCTTGTTTTTTCCATTTACCAGGATTGTGAACAAAATATATGGCTCGGAACGTATGATGGCTTGTATAAATACCGTAGCGATATGTTTGAGGTCTACTCCGAAAATGAAGGCTTAAATAATAATTTTATTTTCACAATTACAAGAGACAGCGAAAGTAAGATTATGGCGGGAACTACAGATGGCGGCATATACAAAATGGAAGGGCAAAAATTCGTGAACTGTTCCAATGATATAATGTCCGGGCAAATAAACGCATCGTATAAGGATGAAAAAGGAAATATTTTGTTTGGAACCGGAAATGGCGTGGTTATTTATGATGGAAAATTTTTTCAGAATGCCCGGGAGTTTGATGAATTGATTGGAGAAAGTATTAATCTTTTTTATAAGGACAGTAAAAGCAATTTGTGGATCGGTTGCCATAATGGTATTTATAAGTACGATGGTAAGGTTCTCAAAAAATATACCTTGCCATCATTTGCCAAGAACTATCAGGTATGGGGAATTCATGAAGATAAAAGCGGGAACTTATGGGTGGGAACTTATCTTGGCGGTTTATTTTTATTTGACGGGAACACATTTACAGAACAAAGTCAAACACTCAATTTTAAAAGTGAATCATATTTCACAATATTGGAAGATAATGATGGAATTATCTATTTCTCCTCTTTTAATGGAGTATATGTTTACAACACCAAAACAAAAAAAACAGACAATTTTGGAAAAGCCGAAGGAATAAGTTCAGAGCTGGTATATGCATTGGCATTCAATAATGAAAAAACGGAACTTTGGGCAGGTACCAATCAGGGATTGGATAAGATAGATGTTGTGGGGTACAAAAAAAAAGGTTCAAAGTTACTGATTTCCTATGGAAAAGATGAGGGGTTCAGTGGAGTGGAATGTAATACAAATGGAGTTTATAATGATCCTGATGGAGTAATTTGGTTTGGTACGGTAAACGGGTTAATAAAATATTCTCCAAAGGAATACATTAAAAACAATTCACTTGCAAAGATCAATATCAATACCATTCGTTTATTTTATAAGGATACTATTTTTCCTCAGGAAACCAGGCTGGATTACGATATGAATAATCTTTCATTTAACTACAGTGGTATTTGTTTGACCAATCCTCACAAGGTAAGATACTCACATATATTGGAAGGATTTGACGAAAAATGGTCGCCAGTAGGCTATGAACGCATTGCTACGTATTCCAATCTTCCTCCCGGAGAGTATACGTTCAAAGTGAAATGCACAAACAATGAAGGTGTGTGGACAGAAACTCCTGCGCAATTTTCATTCACTGTAAAAACTCCATTCTGGAAAACAATTTGGTTCTATGTCGCACTTTCTTTAATTTTTATTACGGGTTTGCTCATCTCGATACGTATGCGCATAAGAAATATAGAACGTAAGGAAAAACAAAAAACAGAACTGAATAAAAAGATCGCCAATATTGAGCTACAGGCATTGCGTGCGCAAATGAACCCGCATTTTATTTTTAATACCATGAGTTCCATTCAGCATTTTATTGCAAATAATGATACCGATGCTGCATTAAAATACCTGGCGAAATTTGCAAAGCTGATGCGCAGTATTATTGGTAATTCTAAACAACAAATGATTCCCATCTCTGAAGAATTGAATGGACTAAACCTGTACCTCGAATTAGAAGTGATGCGTTTTACCGATAAATTTGAATATAAAATAATTGTGGACGAAGAAATTGATCAGAATTATGACAGGATCCCCTCTATGCTTATCCAACCGTATGTGGAAAATTCAATTGCACACGGACTTTTACCAAAACAAGGGCATGGAAAAATTTTAATACATTTACAAAAACAGCAGGACAGTATTTTATGCACTATTAAGGATAATGGGATAGGACGTGAAAAATCAAAAGAATTTAAAAAGAACAGAGTTCAGCAACATAAATCCATGGGAATGAGTATAACACAGGAACGGTTAGATATATTGAACTCGAGTTTGAATAGGAACTTAAATGCACAAATAGTTGATCTGTATGAGGATGGAATACCTACAGGAACAAAAGTTCAGATCATTATTCCACTTGAAACAAATCCAAATTAAAATTGAACGAACATGTCAATAAGAGCTATAGTAGTAGATGATGAATTGGGTTCTCGCGAATCACTTTCTAAAATGATCGAGAAGAATTGCAAAAACATCCAAATAATCGGAAAAGCTGATTCCATGATCAGTGCTCTGGAAGTGATCACTAATAATGAACCTGACCTGGTTTTTCTTGACATTGAAATGCCAAATGGAAACGCATTTGATCTGCTTGAAAAATTCAAAGAAATAAATTTCAATATCATTTTTGTTACAGCTTACGATCATTATGCTATTAAGGCTATAAAATTTAGCGCCATCGATTATATTTTAAAACCCGTAGATCCCGAAGAGCTTACCAAAGCAATCGGCCGTTTTGAAGCTCAGCTGGAAACTAAAAAATCACTGGATAAAAAATTCAAAATGTTATTATCCAATGTAAGGCCGGAGAATAAATTAAAGAAAGTGGGCATCCCTGACGGAGATGGGCTTATATTTATTAACCTGACAGAGATCATCCGTTGTGATTCGGATGGAAATTATACTTACTTCTTACTTACCAATGGTAAAAAGATAGTCGCTTCCCGTACCCTTGGGGAGTATGAACAAATGTTCAATGACGATAACTTTTTTCGTGTGCACCGTTCCCACCTGATCAACCTGGAACACGTAAAAAAGTATATAAAAGGAGAAGGCGGATACGTTGTAATGACCGACAATTCACAGGTTGAGGTATCCCGCAGGAATAAAAACGATTTTTTAGAGAAACTTTCCCATTTATAGCTTACCGCTTACCCCAAAATACCTACCGTTAAATAAATTAACCTGCCACTTACTCATTGTGGCTAACAACCCTTGTTTTCTGGCGTAATATTGTTCAGAAAACGTTCTTTAACTATATTATAATTAATAGGTGTTGGGGTTTGTGAATAAAAATTAATTGGCACATGGGGATGTTGTTTAAATTAATTAGCAAACCTCACACCTTATTTAAGAGACTCAATTTTTACAATTCCGCAAGAAGCGGTAAAAATTGTAAGTCGAACAATCCCGAAAGCGAAGCAATTCGGGACTTAAAGCAAAAAAACAATTCAATCATATTTCAAAAACAAAAAACAAATGGCAACAGCACTACTTAAGTTAAACAATTTAAATTTTAAAGCCATGAACAAGAAAGCATCAGTCCGACACGGTCATAATTACCACACAGAGGGTATTGGAACCGTAACCATTTTGATGGCAGTAGCCACCATAGCAATCATATTCTATAGCATATATAGTTCCATTTAGTCGCTTAGTTTTTTGTTTGTTTTGTTTTAGTTAGGGTTAAGCCCGGAACGGCATTCTTCTCATGAAGAGTGCCGTTTTTGTTTAATACCATAAATAAATTTTACATTTGTTGCAGAACCAAATAACAATGAAAAAGTTAATTATTTTATTGCTGATGAGTTTTATCTTAATAACGTGTAAACAAACCAACAAAGAATTAGCTTCTTCTGATCATACTCTTGATACAACAATTATTAATGGTGTTTATAAAGGAAAAAATTTATTTTTTCAAAATAAGCAATTGAATGAAAATAAATTCTGTATTCAAAAAATATTCCTTAATGATAATGAAGTGATTTCAGATATTAAATCCACAGCTTTTGAACTGATGTTGTCTGATAAATTAGAATTAGAAAAACCGTTTCAGTTGATGATTATACATTATAAGACAGATGCTCTCCAGTACAGGATTCTTAATCCTGAAGCGATACAAATAATACATTAAGATTTACCTGTTTTTTCTTTCATGACCGTTGCAAAAGGACGGTTCTCTATTTTGCTTTCGAGCCAGGAAGTAAGATCAAAAAAATCGAATGCTTGCTTTTCATAAGGATTGCCCGAAAATTCCAGCAGTTCTTTATGGAAACGGATAAATTCTTTTTTCAAAGCATGCTTATCTGTAATGTTTATTAAATTTTTGAAAAAACGGATCAGGCTGTACTCATATTTATATTTTCCTTTGTTTTTGACCAGGAACTGGTAATATGATTTTATAAGCGATTGAACCTTTTCAATATTTTCCAATTCATAATGAATAACTATTTCAGAGATACGTGCGTTGGAATAAAAATCATAAAAGGATTCAATTTTAGGATCATTCAAAATTTTATTGTTCCAGTACAAGGCCTGTTTAAACTTTCCGCATACAATGTAAAGCTCTTCAATGTTGGAATAAATAGCATAACAGGCGGGTTTGTGGATCTTATCTTTATATAGTTCCAATTGTTTTTCTATCACCGGAACACTTTCCAGCCCCTCTTTATAGCGGCCGGTATGGGCGAAATAAATAATTTCCTTACTCGCATAAAATCCAAAGACCCTTGCTTTTTCTATAGGTGTTATTACAGGTATCGATTTTAATTTATCCAGACTGGTTTTGATCTCTTCATATTTATGCAGCGACATTTGCGCATTCATCAAGTTATTCAATGCGAACATATAATTATTTAACTCCTGGGTTAACAACATAGGATCAGACTCCAAATGCTGTATGGAATTTTTACTATTCAGGTAAGTGTCTAATTATTTTAGTAAAACTTTTCACAACTGTATAGTTATTTTAGTAAAGGACAAGTAAAGGACATTAGCGGAGATGTCCCGTAGATGAGCCGTACATGAGCCGTAGTTGAGCCGACCAGGTGTATTGATCTTTGCAATTATCCCTGCTAAATCCGTTCTGCCTGAGTGATAGAAAAAAAGAATATCATTTATAAATCAATACAGCTTATTAGCAATGAGTTTTACGGCTCAGTAATAACAGAACACTATACAAGGCTTTGAAATGCTTATAAACGCTCTAATGCAGCCGAAATCAAAAAGCAAAAAAGCCCCCGAAAAATCGGAGGCTTTTTTATCTTATTTGTCATCCCGAGCGTAGCCGAGGGATTAGAACAGTTTTATTGTTTTCATACAATTATCCTGTGCAAGTAAATAATCAGTCGTTCCAACACGTTGGAAAAACTCAATGCCAAAGCACAATACAAGGCTTACCGATGCTGTCATGGTAGTGCCTGTGGGAAGTGTGGGCATAATGGTAAAGGTAACCGGAGTAGTTACGTTCAGGGCAGTAACAGCACCGAATGCAATCCCGCTCAAAGTATTAATCGTGGGATCTG
>JBQTHQ010000140.1:0-5054 GCA_052389695.1 Bacteroidota bacterium
ATGGCTGATGGCATTTACAACCTACTCAAAAAAACAAATTCCGGCATTATTTTTTCTATCAAAAACCATAAACCTCCTGAGTTACAACTCTCACTTGTTTTAGATTAATTTTGGGGAAACTCCAGAACCAATAGGGGAATTTTTGATTTTTTTAGTAGCTCTGCGGAAATATCATCATTGAATGCTTTGTAAAGGAAGCTATGTTTATGTGAACCGATAATAATCAGGTCGGCATGTAATTTTTTTATTTCCTCCAATAACATTTCAATGGTGGGGCCCTGTATCATCAGGCCTTCCGCCTCAATGTCCTTTTCTTCTATGAGGCGGGTATAATTTTGAACCATTTTATGTTCTGTACGCAGATCTTTTGCAACAGCATCTCTTATATATTGTGGGCCAACTTCATAACCGACAAAATCAGGTTCAGGCTCGGCGATATGAACAACCCAGATCTTTGATCCGAATTTTTCTGCCAGCGTTATGGCAAAATCTATCAACTCCTGTGTTTTAGGTTCAAGGTCAGTAGCAACCAGTATATTTTTCATGTCCATAGTTTTTTATATCGAAGTTGTCAAAAGTTGATTTTTAATAACTCCCAACAGTATTTATGTATTGCAAGGCAATAATATTTACCATTGGGAGAAAAAAGAAGCAATGTTACGAAAACGAATAATAAAAAAGAAATATGCCCACATTTAAAATTTGGCAATCATTTGAGCAACTCCAAAGTAAAGGATTATCAAGTAGTCCAAGCAATTTTGTATAGACTCAAAACAGGCTGTCAGTGGCGAGAATTACCTATGAAAGAATTTTTCAGAATGAGTTACCGTTGGCAAAGTGTTTATTATCATTTTCAAAAATGGAGCAAAGATGGAAGTTGGGAAACCATGTGGCAAAAGTTACTTGATAAGCATAAAGCTATTTTGGATTTATCAAGCGTACAATTGGATGGTACGCATACACCAACTAAACGCGGAGGCGAGGCTGTAGACTATCAAGGAAGAAAAAAATGCAAAACAAGCAATATGTTAATTATCACTGATAGCAGAGGAATACCGGTTGCTTGCAGCAAACCTATATCAGGCAATCATAATGATGCTTATAAGCTCAAAGAAAACGTAGAGCTAATGATTCAATCATTAGAATCTTCTGAAATTTCTGTGGATGGATTGTTTCTTAATGCAGATGCTGGCTTTGACAATAAAGAATTTAGAGAATATTGTGTAAGTAAGGATATTGTCGGAAACATTGCTATTAATCCAAGAAATGGAAATAATGAAGATTATTTATTTGATGACTTGTTATACAAATGTAGGTTTGTAATAGAACGAACAAACGCTTGGCTAGATGCTTTCAAAGCACTTTTGGTTCGTTTTGAAACAAATAAAAATCATTGGAAAGCATTACATTTATTAGCATTTGCTGTTATTTTATTACGTCAACTTTAAACAACTTCATCATATAAAATATTGTTTATACTTTTATCAGGAAATTAAATTTATGCTCTGCTTTCCAAACGCAAAAATTAACATCGGCCTCAACATCACTGAAAAACGTGATGACGGTTTTCATTCCATTGAAAGTGTGATGTACCCTCTTGCCTTATGTGATGCATTGGAAGTAATTGAAAATACGAATAAAAGCAGCGAACGGATTGTTTTTAGTTCTTCGGGTATTTCTATACCGGGTGATGTGCGGGATAATTTATGCTGTTTCGCTTATCATTTGATCGCGAAGGATTACCCTTTACCCAATGTGAAAGTTCATTTGCATAAACATATCCCTGTTGGTGCCGGTTTGGGCGGAGGCTCAGCTGATGCCGCATTTTTTATACGTTTGCTCAATGATAAATTTGAACTGGGTATTTCCTGGGGGGAGATGCATCATTATGCAAGAGAGCTGGGCAGCGACTGTTCTTTTTTTATCAGTAATAAACCTGCTTTCGCAGAGGGAAGAGGTGATCAGTATGAATCCATAAATGTGAGCCTTAGCAATTATCATATCGTGTTGATCTATCCAAATATTCATATCAATACAGCAAAAGCATACAGTGGCGTAAAACCTAAAACCCCTGTACGATCATTAGAAAATGATATTTTAAATTTACCTATCGAACAGTGGAAAGATCATATCCATAATAATTTTGAGGATTCTCTTTTTTTACAATTTCTGGAAATAAAAACGATCAAAGAGCAACTGTATTCATTGGGTGCAGTATATGCATCCATGAGTGGAAGTGGTTCTTCGGTATATGGGATATTTAAGGAGAAAACAGATCTAAAAAATAAGTTTAAAGATCATTTTATTTTTGAAGGGAAATTAAATTGATTACGTGTCCCCTCCTCGGAGGGGCAGGGGTGGGTTTTACATCTCCTGCATCACACTTTTCCAACGCGCCCCTTCAAAGGGGGACATTTCCTAATTAACTTTTTGTTTACTTCTGCGCTATCTTCAACAAAAACCAGGCTAAAAAGCTGAATAAAATGTTTGGGATCCAAACAGCGGCCAAAGGCGACACCAGTCCTCCCGCGGCAAAAGTGGTACTTACCTGCATGAACATAATAAAGGTAAAGCTGATAAAAATTCCAAGTCCGATGTGCATACCAATACCGCCACGTACTTTCCGGCTCGCAATGGAAACTCCAATAAGTGTTAAAATAAATGTTGCAAAAGGGAAAGCGGTGCGCCTGTATTTTTCAATTTCATAAGCCTCAATATTATCAGAACCTTTTAATTTTTCTTCGGCAATATAATTGTTGAGCTTATAATAATTCATTGTTTCCATAGTATTATCTTTTCGCCCAAATTCCTTTGGGGTAAAAGGTAAAATGGTATCAATGCGAATGCCTTTTTGAATGGATTCATTCATTTCGTTAATGTTACGGATGAAATAATTGTTAATTGACCATAAGCTTTTGGTACTGTCCCATTTAATAGTTTCAGCCATCAGCTTATAGTATAATTGTCCATCCTTAAATTTATCAATGGAAAATTTGTATCCGGTATTTTCGGGTGTGCTGTATTCTTCAAGATAAACATAAGTGCCGGGAGATATTTGTTTGTGGATATTTCTATCCATGTTATAAAATTCATTCCGGATATATTTATCTTCAAATGCGATCCTTTTTTTTGTTGCATTGGGTATCACAAAATTATTCAGGTAAAGCGATAATAACGCAATAACAGTTGCAGAAAGCATATAAGGAAAAAGCAATCTTCTGTAGCTAACCCCGCTGCTTAAAATAGCAACAATCTCAGTACGTGTAGCCATTTGTGAGGTGAAAAATATAACGGCAATAAAAGTAAATAGCGGACTGAATAAATTAGCGAAATAAGGAATGAAATTAAAATACAGATCAAAAATAATGGCTGTCAGCGGAGGTTTTTTTGCAATAAAATCTTCGATCTTTTCGGAAATATCAAACACCACTACTATCAAAATAATGAGTGCTAATGAGAAAAAGAATGTTCCCAAAAATTTACGAATGATATAGATATCTAATAATTTCATTATAGTCTTGAGTCTTGAGTCTTGGGTCTTTAGTCCTCATGATATTTTTTTAATCACCATGGACTAAAGACTTTAGATTAGAGACTATTTACAATCTATTGTCCATTTGTTTTACCATTTTATCTTTCCATTCTTTGAATGTTCCGGCAATTATCTTATTGCGTGATTCGTTCATCAACCACAAATAAAAAGCCAAATTATGAATGCTCGCAATTTGTGCACCCAACAGCTCTTGCGAATGTACTAAATGTCGCAAATAAGCTTTTGAATATTCCTTATCTACATAAGAAGTTCCTTTCTCATCCAAAACTGAAAAATCATTTTTCCATTTTTCATTTTTTATATTGATGATCCCATTTTGTGTGAATAATAATCCATGACGGGCATTGCGTGTTGGCATTACACAATCAAACATATCAATTCCCAACGCGATGCTTTCTAAAAGGTTGATGGGAGTGCCTACACCCATCAAATATCGCGGTTTATCAGCAGGTAAAATGTTGCAAACAACTTCTGTCATGGAATACATATCTTCAGCGGGTTCTCCCACCGATAATCCGCCAATGGCATTTCCTTCGCGGTTTTGTGCCGCGATAAATTCAGCCGATTTTTCTCTCAGGTCTTTATACACGCTTCCCTGTACAATGGGAAACAATGTTTGTGAAAAACCATACTTACCTTCCGTTTCATCAAAGCGTGTACAGCACCTTTTTAACCAACGATGGGTCATGTCCAGGGATCTTTTGGCATAATCATATTCGCAGGGGTAAGGAGTACATTCATCAAATGCCATAATAATATCGGCACCGATGGTGCGTTGTATGTCCATTACATTTTCGGGTGAAAAAAAATGGGTGCTCCCATCAATGTGTGAGGTAAATTTTGCACCCTCTTCAGTGAGTTTACGTTGCGTGGAAAGTGAATACACCTGGTATCCGCCACTATCAGTTAAAAGGGGTTTGTCCCATCCGTTAAATTTATGCAAACCTCCGGCTTGTTCAATAACTTCCAGTCCGGGACGCAAATACAAATGATAGGTATTCCCCAGAATAATTTGTGCTTTAATATCATCCCTGAGTTCACGTTGATGAACAGCCTTTACAGTTCCCGCGGTTCCCACAGGCATAAAAATAGGTGTTTGAATGGCACCATGATCAGTAATGATCTCTCCTGTACGGGCCTTGCTGTTTTTATCGGTATGGGAGATAGTGAATAACATACTTCAAATACTATTTCTACTAAATACCAATTATTTACTAATTTACCAATCTGTGTTTTTGATATTCTTTTAAGCACTTAGATCCGTATATTCGTATAGATTAGTATTTCGTAGTTAGATTGTTAATTACTTTGTTTAAATCCCGCCAAAGATAATACATTACCATAGAATACTTCCCTCTATTTTTGTTCATCTACTAATTAATTTAAGTTGCGACCTATTCTTTTACAATTTTATTAAAAGTAAAAGCGTAGATAAAAAATTTGACTTTAAGTAAAAACCCTTTTATAGAAGTAGCATGAATACGCGATGGTATCCAGGCAG